>CAKKRN010000114.1:3155-14865 GCA_919902745.1 Syntrophaceae bacterium
GGTTTCATTGTTTTCAAGAGTGAGGGACTTTTGACGTATTTCGCCAGGAAGTATGATCAATTCGAAAGATGGGCGAAGATATGAGCATTCTTTCCGTTGAAAATATCAGCAAAACATTTGGCGGTCTGAAGGCGCTGATGTCCGTCAGTTTCAGCGTGAAACAGGGCGAAATTTACGGGATTATAGGCCCCAACGGTTCCGGAAAGACGACGCTGATCAACTGCATTACCGGTTTCATAAAACCGGAAGCGGGAAAAGTTTATTTCCAGGGAGCGAACATCAAGGGTTGGCCGGCCCATAAAATAGCGCGCGCCGGCATCGCCCGGACCTTTCAGGTGATGCGCCCCTATTATTCTTTGCCCGCTTATAAGAATCTCATCATTCCGCTGTGGTCGCCGCGCGCCCGGGCCATAGGAGGATGGAGAGGCGGCGGCAAGCATGGGGACAGGGACACGGTTGCGGTCGATATTCTGGAAGAGATCGGTTTCGAGAGGGATTCACGCGTCCCCTATAAACTGGCGTCAACATTGCCGACCGGCTATCTGAAAAGACTCGAACTTGCCCGGTGCATCGCGCTCAGGCCGGAGATCATATTCTGCGACGAGGTTTTTTCCGGCCTAAGCGCCAGCGAGGTTGCCGGCATGCTGCCCCTCATAGAAAAGTTAAAAATGGAAGGCATAACACTGATCATGGTCGAACACAGGCTAAAAGAGCTGTTCAAGGTAGCGGATCGGGTCATGGCCTTGCAGTTCGGCGAAAAAATTGCCGAAGGTCATTACAAGGAGGTCATCGCAGATCCCCGCGTTAAAGAAGCTTACCTGGGCAGCGAAGAGGTGTAGGCATGCTGGAAGCCAAAGAGCTGATGGTATTTTATGAAAACATGCTGGCCTTGAACAATGTCAGCATCACTGCCGAGACCGGTTCGGTCATCGGTATTTTCGGCTCCAACAGTGCGGGCAAAAGCACCCTCATGTATACGCTGGCCGGCATCATGCTGGATATCAAGAAAAAAGAGGAGATGCGGGGCGGAGAAAGGATAACGCTCTTCGGCAGTCTCACATTTGAAGGGCGGGACATATCCAATCTCCCAGCCCATACCAGGGCGAAGGCAGGCATCGTGTTGTGTCCGGAACGACGGAGGATATTCCCGGAGAGCAGCGTCCTGGAAAATTTAAAAATAGGCTCTTACCTTACCAGCATCAGGGAAAGAAAAAATAATCTGGAATACGTGTTGGGTGTCTTCCCGCGGCTCCATGAGTTCCTGAGCAGGCAGGGCGGTTTTTTAAGCGGCGGCGAGCAGCAAATGCTTGCCATCGGCAGGGCGCTGATGGCCAATCCGAAGGTTTTACTGCTCGATGAACCCTTGCTGGGATTGAGCCCCGTCTATCAAAAGATCGTTATCGAAGCGATCAAGGAGATCCGAAAAACCAGAGGCATTACCATTATCGTATCAGAGCAGTATTCGAGGCCGGTGATTCCTATTATTGATAGAGGATATATCATTGAAAACGGTTCCAGTGTTCTGGAGGGGACAAAAGAAGAGCTTATGGACAATCCCGATGTCAAATCGGCCTACTTTGGAATTTGAGAAGCATTGATGGAACTCTACCGCAACGAATGCACTTATACCCAATTCGACGAAGCATGCAGGAAATATCCCGCCAACACGGCCATCATTTATCTTGGTGAACGGTTCAGCTATGCCCGTTTGCACGAACTTGTGGACAGGTTTGCCGCCGGTCTCTTGAATGCCGGTGTGAAAACCAAAGAGAAAGTCATGCTTTTTATTCCCAACTGTCCCCAGTGGATCATCGCCAATTTTGCCATCAATAAGATCGGCGGCGCCGTGGTGCCGGTTTCACCGATTTATACCTCCTATGAAATTGAATATATTATTAACGATGCCGAGGTGGAAACCGTAATCTGCCTCGATACCAACTTCATGTATATCAATGAGGTGATCGGCAAGACCAACCTGAAACGGGTGATCGTCACCAATCTGGTGGACCTGATTCCCTTCTGGAAAAGATGTGTCGGCCATATGCTGGATAAACTGCCCAAAGGAAAGATCAAAAAAAGCAAGGAAGTATTGTATTTTAAGGATATCTTGAAAAATGAATGTCAAGCGCCCGCGATTGATATCGATCCGTGGCAGGACCTCGCGTATATCATGTATACGGGCGGTACGACCGGTTTCCCGAAGGGGGTGGCCGGCAACCACATGGGAGAGGTTTCTTATATTAAAGATATCGTGGAGAACGTCTTCAAGGGATATCTCTTTGCAGGTGAAGACACCATGATCATGGTTAATCCCCTTTTTCATATCATGGCCAAGGGATTTGCGTTGGCGACCGCCCTGAATCAGGGGAATACCATGATCCTGATGCCGGTTCCGGAAGTGGATTCGATCCTGGAGGCCATACAGAAATACAAGGTCAGATGGATGCTCGGCGTGCCGACTTTATACCGAATGATACTGGAAAATGACAGAATTGATCAGTACGACATCAGTTCCCTGAAATATTGCTACTGCGGAGGCGATGTCCTCCCCGGCGAGGTTTACAACAAATGGCGGGAGAAATACGACAACTCCATCTACCAGGTATATGGCTCCACGGAGGTGGGACATGTGGCCTACAGCCCCCTGGAAAAGAAGCCCAGCCCTAAAACCGTGGGCAGGCCTTTAAAATCAAGAAAATGTCTGATTATTGATCCGGAGACGCTGGAACCGGTTGCCGAAGGAGAGGTCGGGGAATTGGCCGTTACCTCGGCCTATACGATCAAGAGCTACTGGAAAAAACCCGAGGAAACTGCACACGCTTATATAAAGCTGGGAGATGATACCTATTACAGAATGGGTGATTTTATAAGGCTCAATGAAGATGGAGAGCTGGAATTTATGGAGAGGACCGCCGATGTCATAAAATGTAAAGGTTACAGGATCTCCGCTTCGGAGGTCGAGGCTGTCCTCCAGGATCACCCGGCCGTAATCGGGTCATGCGCCATCGGTATCCCGGACATTAAGCTGGGAGAAAGAATTAAAGCAATTGTCGTGCTTAAGCAGGATGCCAAGGGGGTAAGCAGCGCCGACCTGTTGCGGTGGTGCAGGGACAGACTCGCTTCCTACAAGGTGCCGAGCTACATCGAATTCCGAGACATGCTGCCGAAGTCGAAAGTCGGCAAGCTGCTGCGCCGGGAAATCCGCGATGAAGAGCGAAGAAAACTCGGCGGCAATTAGCGCCCCGCCCTCCATGAAAAAGGTCTCCCTTGGCGCCGGGCGTTATTTTTTCCCGTAACCGATCGTTTGGTGAGCCTCGGCCAGGTATGTTGAAAGTTCTTTGAAATACGAGAACCATCTCCGGTGGCCAAAATCATCTTGACACACAAGATCCTTTTTCGTACACTCCCACTGTGAAAAAGCAATGTCTTATCAATATAATATGACCGGCTTGATTGAGAAGATTCCGTTTCGCCGCCTGGCCGAGCCGGAAGAGATCGCAGCCGCGCACCTGTTTTTCGCCGGCGATGATGCGGGCTACGTCACCGGTCAGGTGCTGTTTGTGGACGGCGGGATCAGTGTGGGCGTGTAGGGGCATAGCGACGGGGATTTCATCATTACTGACTTAAGGAGAACTGAACATGAATCTTCAGGGCAAGGTTGGCATTGTGACGGGCGGCAGCATGGGCATCGGGTGCGCGATCGCGCTTGACCTGGCGGCCCACGGCGCCGATGTCGCCATCAACTATCGCAAGCACGCCGACGAGGCCGGTCGGATCGTCGGCGAGATGGAGCGCCTGGGACGTCGCGGACTGGCCGTGCAGGCCGACGTAGCGTCGTTCGACGACGCGCAGCGCATGGTCGATACCGTTCGCGAGAAATTCGGCCGGCTGGACATTCTGGTGAACAACGCCGGCATCAACCGCGACGCCGTCGTGTGGAAGATGAGCGAAGCCCAGTGGGACGAAGTGATACTCACCAACCTCAAGGGCTACTTCAACTACATCCACGCCGCCGCGTCGGTTTTCAAAGAGCAAGGCTCCGGCAAGATCGTCAATATCACCTCGATTAACGGACTGCGTGGCAAGTTCGGGCAGTCCAATTACTCGGCGGCCAAGGCCGGAATCATTGGCTTAACCAAGGCGGTCGCGCGCGAGCTGGGCAGGTTTAACGTCAACGTCAACGCCATTGCGCCGGGGCTGATCGAGACCGACATGGTTCAGCAGGCGCCGCAGGATGTAAAAGACAAGGCGCTGGCCGAGATCATGCTGGGCCGGCTGGGCACGCCGGAAGAAGTGGCGCATGTCGTCACCTTCCTCTGCTCTGATTTCGCCCGACACATCACGGGCGAAGTGATCAAAGTCGACGGCGGGCAATACATCTAAAGTGCGAAGTGCGAAATGTGAAACAGCAACAAAAAGGAACGCCAACAAGGAGAATCAAAAATGCGAGAAGCAGTCATCGTCGAAGCCGTGCGAACGCCAATCGGGCGGCATGGCGGCATATTGAAGGATGTTCGACCGGATGATCTGGCCGCGCTGGTGATCGCGGAAGTTGTCAAGCGCGCAGGCGTCGATCCGGCGCTCGTCGAAGAAGTGTACTTCGGCTGCGCCAATCAAGCGGGTGAAGACAACCGAAACGTAGCGCGCATGGGGTCGCTGCTGGCGGGGCTGCCGGTATCGGTAGCGGCGGTGACGTTCAATCGCCTGTGCGCGTCGAGCCTGGCAGCCATCAACGCGGCTGCGCGGGCGATCAAGGTCGGCGAAGGCGATGTTTACATCGCGGGCGGCGTCGAGAGCATGACGCGATCGCCGTACGCGATCCCCAAGACCAGCCCGGAGTGGGCCTTCCGCAACGTCACCGCATGGGACACGACGATCGGCTGGCGTTTCCCGAATCAGAAACTCAAGGACCGGTACGGCAACGACTCGATGGGCGAGACGGCCGAGAATGTGTACGACTTGACCAAGACGATCACGCGCGAAGAGCAGGATCGGTTTGCGCTGGCGTCGCATCAACGCGCGGTGGCGGCGATTGCGTCGGGCAAATTCGCCGAGGAGATCGTGCCTGTTCCGATCGCTCAGAAAAAAGGCGATCCGATCCTGATCAGCCGCGACGAGCACCCGCGCGCTGACACGTCTCTCGAATCCCTGGCCAAACTGCGGCCGGCATTTCGTCAGGGCGGCACAGTGACGGCCGGCAATTCGAGCGGCATCAACGACGGTGCCGCGGCGCTGTTGATCATGAGCGCGGACAAAGCGCGCGAGCTGGGCAAGCAGCCGCTGGCCCGCATCGTAGCGAGCGCGGCAGCGGGCGTCGAGCCGCGAACGATGGGCCTGGGACCGGTTCCGGCGACGCGCAAGGCGCTGGAGCGCGCCGGGTTGAAAATCGAAGACCTCGGGCTGATCGAGCTGAACGAGGCTTTCGCCGTGCAGGCGCTGGCGGCGATGAAGGAGCTCGGCTTATGGCACGAGATTACAAACGTCAACGGCGGAGCGATCGCGCTGGGACATCCGCTCGGCTGTTCGGGCGCGCGGCTAATGTGCACACTGGTGCACGAGATGCGGCGTCGCGCCCCCAACGAGCCGCGACCCTATTACGGGCTGACGACGTTGTGCGTCGGCGTGGGGCAAGGCGAGGCGACTATCGTCGAGTGGGTTGACGGCGGGTTGACGGTGGGCGCGTAGGACCAGTTGCCGACTTGTCCGGAGGTTGGAGCATGAAGGTCATCTTTCTGGGCACGAACGGCTGGTACGATACGGAGACGGGAAACACAATCTGCACCCTCGTGCAGACGGAGCGGTACGACATCCTTCTCGACGCCGGAAACGGCATCCACCGGGCGGCCGGTCTTCTCGAAGGCGCAAAACCGGTTTTTCTTTTCCTCAGCCACTTCCACATCGATCACATCGAAGGTCTTCATATCCTTGCGAAGTTCCGGTTCCGCGAGGGGCTGACCATCTGCGCCCCCACAGGGGGGAGGGAGATCCTGGGAACCTTCATCAACGCCCCGTTCACGATCCCCCTCGCCGCCCTTCCCTATCCGGTCCGCATCCTGGAGATGCCGGAAGAGTCCGCGTCCCTCCCCTTCTTAGTCAAGGCCCTGCCGCTCCGCCACGCCTCGCTTACGCTGGGCTACCGATTCGCCATCGACGGCCGGATCATCAGCTACTGCCCGGACACGGGCTACTGCGAAAACGCCGTGGCGCTGTCCCTCGCCTCCGATCTGCTGATCACGGAATGCGCCTACAAGGAGGGTCAATCCTTCGAAGAGTGGCCCCATCTCAACCCGGAGACGGCGGCGCGCATCGCCCGTGAAGCGGGGGCAAAACGCCTCGCCCTCACCCATTTTGACGCAGGGGTTTATGCTTCGCTTCCCGAACGGAAGGAGTCGGAGGCGGTCGCCTCCGCCATCTTCACCGAGACGACGGCCGCGGTGGACAGGCTGGAGATTGTTCTTTAATCCAGCATGTCGCGGAGCATCGGGATCATCAGGTCCATCGACCGTTTCCCCTCTTCGATCGATTCGTCCGCCCGGTTGAATTCCATCAGCCCTATATCGGCAAGTTTGGGCCGGACGAGGATGTCCGGCGGATCGGCGAGAAGCCGTTGACGGGTGACGGCGTCCTGCATGATCTTCACGGAGGTTGCCATCACGTCGAACAGCGTCGGGCCGCGGCCCGGCTGTTCCTGGAAAATCTGTCGAAAGAGGGTGAGATTCCCCTTCTGCGCCGTCTGGTTGAGGAAGGCCGCCCAGCGTCCCTGAGCGCGCGGCGAAACCCCGTTCTGGCCATTACCCGGAGGGTCGGCCATTCGACGGAGCCGCGGCTTCCCCATGATATCGGAATTCAGGTTGACGGCAATAACGATGTCGGCGCCCATCGACCGGCAGAGCGAGACGGGCACGGGGTTCACCAGACCGCCGTCGACGAGCCACTGGCCGTTCCGCCCGCAGGGGGTAAAAATGCCCGGCAGCGACATGCTTGACCGAACAGCGTCGATGAGGGATCCCTCGCGGAGCCACACCTCCCCGCCGGTCTTGAGATCGGTAGCCACGGCGGCAAAAGGCACCGGCAGGTTCTCGATCAGCGGATCGGAGAGAATCTCGCGCAGATAGCCGGTGATCCGCTCCCCCTCGATGAGCCCCGAACGGGGGATCATCACATCCATGAAACCAATGATGTGCGACCAGGAAAGCTTGCGCACCCACCGGTCCAGCGGATCGAGGAAACCGGCGGCGAAGGATCCGGCGACCAGCGCGCCGACGGAGGCGCCACAGGCGATATCAATCGCAATCCCCGCCTCCAACAGGCTCCGGATCACGCCGATGTGAGACCATCCCCGGGCGGAGCCGCTGCCCAGGGCGATGCCGATTTTTTTAGCCATAATTTATTCTACTCCGTCACACAATCCCGTCCCCTCCTGCCTCCCCCTTGAAGGGGGAGAAACCCAGTATTCCCCTCCCCTGGTGGGAGGGGATCAAGGGGAGGGGGAGGGAGCTTCGGACCTCGTCCTGCATCCCTTCCCGCGCGGACATGACGATGAAAAGGAGGCGATTCAGAATATTCACCTCGCTCATCCCCGGATCCATGTCGAGGAAGAGGAGGTTCAGCCGGTTGTACAGGGATTTCAGTTTTTTCTCCACACCTTTTCCAATAATATGGTTGGCCAGACAGCCGAACGGTTGCAGGCAGACGATGTTTCCGACACCGCCCTTCAGCATCGCAATCATCTCGGCGGGGAGAAGCCACCCCTCCCCCGCCTGGTTGGCGAGGCTCGTGGCCCGGCTCGTCTCCTCCGCGGAGAGCGAAATGACCGGCACCCCGCCGAACCCTGCGGATGCGAGCGCCTTCCGTGTGAGCGGCAGATAGTTCGACGCCCGGCACTGCCCGAAGGTCTGCGTCAACAGAACCGTCGTCTTTTCCGGATCGTGCTTCCCGGACTGGAAGGCCTTGACGATGTTCCCGATCAGGATGACCGCGGGGTAGCACATGTCGTTGTTCACATACCGGAGTCCCACATCGACGGAGGAGCGGTCCTGGGGCGTTAGGAGCTCCACCCGGCAGCCGAAAGAGGCGAAGACCGCGGGGTTGCGGAAGGTCCCCCCCTGGACAACGATTCTCTCCCCCAGCGTAACCGGATCCTTCAATTTCAGAATCTTATGGAGGAAATTCCGGATCACCGAAAAGGCGAGACCGGCCGAGATCTCCCCCACCGTAGCCCCCTCGCGGAGCGCCTGCTTCACCCGGGAATTCATGAAAACGGTGCAGCGTGTCCCGAGATCGAAGGGTTCGTTCGCCTCGCAGGCGATTCGGGCGAAATCGGCTACGGCGTAGTTGAGGGAGCGGGCGAAGGTCTCGATGAAGGAGCCGCAGCCCGAAGAGCCGGCCTCATTGATCTGGATATCGGAGACGCCGCCTTCGCGGACATAAATCGCCTTCATGTCCTGGCCGCCGATGTCGAGGATGAAAGAGACCTCCGGGGCGAAGAAACGGGCCGCCCGGTAGTGGGCCATCGTTTCCACAACGCCGTCATCGAGGGCAAATGCAGCCCGGACAAGGTCTTCACCGTATCCCGTCACAGCCGTCCGGAGGATGCGGGGGAGCACCCCCGCCTCCCGACAGGTCTCCCGCAAGGCATTAATCCCCTTCCGGACGGCGCCGATCGGATCCCCGCCGTTCGGCGCATACCAGGTGAGCGCCACACGGCTCTCCCCATCCATCAGCAGAATTTTTATGGTCGTGGAACCGGAATCGATCCCGAGGAAACACGGCGCCTGATCGAGAAGGCCGATATCAACCCTTTGCACCCGGTGCTCCCGGTGACGCCCTTCCCAGGCGGCGAACTCTTCACGATCCCGGAAAAGGGGTGCGAGCCTCTTTCCGGCCTCCTTCCGTCCATGCAGCGACCCGTTTCCAAGGATCTGCAACCATTTCTCGACTTCGAACCGGCAGCGGGAATCCCCGTGATGGAGCGCGGCCCCCTCTGCCGCGATCAGCTCGGGGTGTTCGCAGGCTGCCGCCCCTTCTTCCGGATCCAGATGGAGAAGACGGCAAAGGGCCTCGCGCAGACAAGGGAAAAATGTTAGCGGTCCGCCGGCGAAGAGGACCTTTTCGCGGATGTCGCGGCCGCAGGCCAGCGTGGAGATGACCTGGAGGGCCATCGCATGGAAGACCGAGGCGGCGATATCCTCCCGGGAGACCCGGTTGCTCAAGAGCGCCTGGATATCCGTCTTGGCAAACACCCCGCAGCGGGAAGCGATGGGGTGGAGAACCCGGCTCCGCTCGGCCAGGCCGTTGAGCGTCTCAATGGGCTCGTCGAGCAGAACCGCCATCTGCTCGATGAAGGCGCCCGTGCCGCCCGCGCAGTTCCCGTTCATGCGAATGTCGGGTTGAAACCGATCGTCGAAGAAGGCGATTTTGGAGTCCTCGCCGCCGATCTCGATCAGGGTGCGGACATCCGGCCACCGCTGCCGGATCAGTTTGGTGGAGGCGACGACCTCCTGAATGAAAGGAAAACCGTAAGACTCCGCCACGCCCATGCCCGCGGAGCCGGTGAAAGCGATATCCAGGATGCAGGTTCCCAGCGCCTGACGGGCCTCCTTCAGCATCGCCCGGACCGTGTCCACGGTCAGCGCATGGTGGCGGCGGTAGCGCGAAAAGATCATCCGGCCCCCGAGATCGCAGCAGACCATTTTTACGGTTGTGGAGCCGATGTCGATTCCCGCAAGGTAAAGATTATCCATAGGATTCATCACCTGGGGCGAATTGTAGCGCATCGCTCCCGGTTGTCAACAACCATTTTCGGCTGTCTCGCTCAAGGGGGATGATATTAAGGTTATACGCTGGATGCATTGCGTTAGCCGAACATTTTCGTTATTCCCCCCTTATCGGCGGCCATGCCCGCGGCAAAAGCGCCGGCACAATTTGCACTTCGGTTGCGTTCATGATAAAGGGTTCCCCACGGATGGCATCGACGTCCGCCGCAGACGGAAAAAGTAGTGCAACCCGATTGCGTCTGAATAAGGAATGGCAACCATGCGGAAAGTGCTCCTCGGGGCGGCCTTCAGCCTCCTGATTCTACCGGGAATCGGCGGCGCGGTGTTCGCCGCCGCGGCAATCCGGATCTCTGTAAGCGTGCTCCCTCAAGCCTGTTTTGTCGAACGGGTGGCGGGCGAACATGCGACGGTACATGTCATGATCCCGAAAGGGGCGAGCCCGGAGACCTACGAGCCGACGCCGCAGCAGCTTGTCGCCCTCGCCGATTCCCGGATCTACGTCAAGGTCGGCGCGCCCGGTCTCCCCTTCGAGGAGAAATACCTTCGAACCGCCCTCGACCGGAACCGGAAGTTGACCGTCGTCAACATGTCGGATGGCCTGAAATTCCGGGAAGGGGACCCGCATGTCTGGACCTCCCCCGCCGCCGTCCGGATCGCGGCGCAGAATATCGCCAAGGTTCTGATCGCGCAAGATCCGGCCAGCCGGGAAGAGTACCGGCGGAATCTGCTCGCATTTCTCCGGGAGATCGACACGCTGGATCAGGAGATCCGACAGGCGCTTTCCGCCAAAAAAGGGTACGCCTTCATGGTCTTCCACCCGGCCTGGGGCTACTTTGCCGACGAATACGGACTCACGCAGCTTGCGATCGAAGAGGAGGGCAAGCCGGTCAGCGCGGCCCATATCCGCCAAATGGTCGACCTGGCCCGGGGAAAAGGGATCCGGTCCATTCTCGTCCAGAAGGGGTTTGACACGAAAAGCGCCCGAGCGGTCGCCCGGGAGATCGGGGGAGAGGTCTTGGAGACGGACCCTTTGGAGCGGGACTGGTTTTCCGGCATGAGGTCATTCACGAAGATTCTGGCGCCGGTCCTGAAGAGATAGGGAAACAGGATGCCGATTCATTTCCGGGAGTCCCGCAATGGAAAACCTGATCGAAATCGAACATCTCTTTTACGGGTATCAGGAAAGACCGGTTCTGGAGGATATCTCCCTGGCCATCGCACCGCGGGACTTCACGCTGCTGATCGGTCCAAACGGCGGCGGGAAGACGACGCTTCTCAAGCTGATCCTCGGCATTCTGGCGCCATGGAGCGGATCGATCCGCTTTCAAAGCGATACCGGCGGCCGGCTCGGCTACGTCCCCCAGTCCGCCCGCTTCAACCGCACCTTTCCGATCTCCGTCTTCGACATGGTCCTGACCGGCTGCATCCGGGGGGACAACTACCTCTCCCGGCATACCCGGGAAGAGGAGGAAAAGACCGGCGCCATCCTCGAAAAGCTCGTCCTGTACGGGAAACGGAAGGACAACATCACCGACCTCTCCGGCGGCCAGCTCCAGCGGGTTCTCATCGCCCGCGCACTCGTCTCCGAACCGGTTTCCCTCTTCCTCGACGAGCCCACAACCGCGATGGACATCACCTCCCAGACCGACCTGCTCGATCTGCTGGCGGAACTCCAGGAGCGGATGAGCATCATGGTCGTCACCCACGATCCGACCCCCTATGCACAGTCCTACCGCCACATCGCGTGTCTGAACACGCGCCTCTACTTCCACGGGCGGGGGGAACTGGATTCGGCTACGCTGGAGAAGGTCTACGGCTGCCCCGTGGAGATCCTGGGGCACGGCATCCCCCACACCCTGCTCGCCGCTCACGGGGAGGAGAAACGGCCATGAGCGCCATTCTTTCCTATGAATTCATGCAGAATGCAATCCTCG
>CAKKRN010000115.1 GCA_919902745.1 Syntrophaceae bacterium
GTGAGGAGTGAAGAGTGAGGAGTGAGGAGTGAAGAGTGTTTTCACCTCGCACCTAACACCTTACGCCTCACAATAAAGATGAGGAGATAAGCAATGCCGAGGGTAAAGAGGAGCTTGACGGCTCACAAGAAGAGAAGAAAGGTTCTGAAGGCGGCCAAGGGGTTTTTGCTGTCCAGAAGCAAGCTGTTGAGAACGGCCACGGAGGCGGTCAGCCACGCGATGTCCTATGCCTACCGGGACAGACGGGTCAGAAAACGGGAGTTCCGGCGGCTTTGGATTGCAAGGATCAATGCTGCCGCAAGGATGAATGAAATATCCTACAGCCGTCTGATCGACGGGATGCACAAGGCGGGCGTCGAGATCGACCGGAGGGTCCTCGCGGATCTGGCCGTTCATGAACCAAGCGGATTTTCGGAGATCGCGACCATCGCAAAGGGTGAGCGGCAGGCATGACGGAAGCGTTGAGGGTCCTTCGGGAACAGGCGGAGGCGGAGCTCCGGCAGGCCGGAACGGAAGAGGCGTTCCAGGCCATCCGCACCCGCTATCTCGGCCGGAAGGGGTTGCTGACCGGATTGCTCCGCAATATCGCCAATGTGGCGCCCGCGGAAAGGCCCCAGTTCGGCAAGGAGTGCAACGAAGTCAAGGAGGAACTTTCCGCAAGGATCGATGAGCTCCTTGCGGGACTCGCATCCTCCAAAAAAGATGAGCTTCTACTCCGCGAACGGATTGATGTCACGCTGCCCGGGAGGGGCGTCCGGCATGGGCGGCTCCATCCGGTCACGCAGGTGCGGGAGGAGATCTGCCGCATCTTTGCCGGCCTCGGTTTCTCGGTCGTGGAAGGGCCGGAAGTCGAACTGGATTACTACAATTTTGAAGCGTTAAACATTCCCAAGGACCATCCGGCGCGGGACATGCAGGACACCTTCTACGTCGAGGAGAATATCGTCCTGCGCACCCACACCTCCCCGGTCCAGGTCCGGATCATGGAAAAAACGAGGCCGCCGGTGAGAATTCTCTCGCCGGGCCGTGTCTACCGACGCGATTCGGATATTTCTCATACCCCGATGTTCCACCAGATCGAGGGTCTGCTTGTGGACCGGGGCATCACCTTCGGCGATCTCAAGGGGGTCCTGACGGTTTTCCTCAAGCAGATATTCGGAGAGGATACGGCGCTCCGCTTCCGTCCCAGCTTTTTCCCCTTCACGGAACCGAGCGCGGAGGTTGACATCCGGTGCGTCATCTGCCGTGGCCGGGGATGCAGGGTCTGCGGGCAGAGCGGCTGGCTGGAGATCCTGGGGTCGGGTATGGTGGATCCCGAGGTGTTCCGAAACGTCGGTTACGATCCGGACGAATTTACCGGTTTTGCCTTCGGGCTGGGTCTGGAACGGATTGCGATGCTCAAATTCGGGATCTCGGACATCCGTCTTTTTTTCGATAATGATATGAGATTCCTGGAACAGTTTTGACGATTGCGGAATCCATCTTTTATGGATGGGGACACGATGCGGCATCATGTCCCCTTGGCGTCCGTGAAGCGAGCAAGAGAAGTTATGTATGGTGCGTCGTGACGCACCGCTTGTTTCTGAGAAGAAAAACACTTAGCACTCAGTCCTCAGCACTTGTTTTCGTGAAGCGAGCAAGAGAAGTTCCTTATGCAAGTCAGTCTGAAATGGCTTCGAGATTATGTGGATGTCGATCTTTCACCGGAAGAGCTGGCGGACCGGCTGACCATGTCCGGTCTGGAAGTGGACTCCCTGAACCGAATCGAACCCGCCTTCAGCGGGGTCCGGGTCGCCCGGATTGTTTCCATCAAGCCCCATCCCCATGCCGAGCAATTGTCCCTCTGTGAGGTGACCACGGGAGACGCAACCTATCCCGTTGTTTGCGGTGCAAAGAACATCCACGCCGGTGATATCGTTCCGCTGGCGCCGGTTGGAGCGATCCTTCCCGCCGGAGATCTCATCCGGAGCGCCCGGATCCGTGACGAGGTTTCCGAGGGGATGCTCTGTTCCGAAGAGGAACTCGGAATCGGCGGCGACGCCTCGGGGATCATGCTTCTCCCGTCCGATTTTCCGCTGGGAAAAGGGCTGGCGGAGGCGCTCGATCTGCGGGACGCGGTTCTCGATATCGGCGTGACCCCGAACCGGTCCGATTGTCTCTCCATCGTCGGCGTGGCGCGCGAGGTGGCGGCCATTACGGGAAAGACGCTGCGTTATCCCGTTGCCGTCGTCATGGAAAATGACGAGGATATCCGCCGGATCACATCGGTTTCCATCGAGGATCCCGATCTCTGTCCGCGTTACACGGCCCGGATCATTAAAAATGTCCGGATCGGACCGTCGCCCTTATGGATAAGGCGGAGGCTGGAGGCGGTCGGTCTCCGCTCGATCAACAATATCGTGGATGTGACCAACTTCGTGATGATGGAGCTGGGGCAGCCCCTGCATGCCTTCGATTTCCGCTTCCTTGCCGAAGGAAGGATCGTGGTCCGGCGTTCCCGTGCGTGCGAGACGTTCGTTTCACTGGACGGAAAGGAGCACACCCTGGGGGCCGACACGCTGATGATCTGTGACGGCGTCAAACCGGTGGCCATCGGCGGGGTCATGGGCGGGCTCAATTCCGAGGTCAAGGAAGAGACGGGGACGATCCTGCTTGAGAGCGCCTATTTCAACCCCGCTTCCATCCGTCGGACCGCGCGCGCGCTGGCGATGGGAACCGACGCCGCCTTCCGTTTCGAGAGGGGGATTGATCCGGAAGGGGTTGTCCGGGCGCTTGACCGTGCGGCAGGGCTCATGGCGGAGCTTTCCGGAGGAACGGTTTGCCGGGGAATGATCGATCAATACCCGGGAACCGTCGCGACGGTTAGAGACATTCCGCTGCGCGTGAAGCGTGTGCGGGATATCCTCGGGACGGCGGTTCCGGAAGAAGAGATCGTCCGCATCCTGAAAAGCCTGGAGATGGAGATCGACCAGCGCGGCAATGGGGTCATCCATGTTACACCTCCAACCTGCCGTGTGGATATCACCCGGGAGATCGACCTCATTGAAGAGGTTGTTCGGCTGCACGGTTATGACCGGGTTCCGACGACCCTTCCCGCCGTTTCGGTGATCGCTGTCGGAAGGATCGACGAACAGAGGAAGACGGAGGCGTGGCTCCGGGAGATCATGACCGGCGCCGGTTATACGGAGGTGATCAACTACAGTTTTATTCCGTCCGTTGCCGTCGACCAGCTCGGCTTGGATGCAGCCGACGAGCGGCGCCGTCATGTCCGGATCAGAAATCCTTTGACGGAAGAACAGGCGGTGATGCGGACCACCATGGTCTACAGCCTTCTGCGCAATGCCGCGAGGAACGCCGATGTCGGCCGTTTTGACCTGAAGATCTTCGAGACGGGCCGAACCTTCATCGGGATGGGAGCAGGGAAGCAGCCGCGGGAACAGAACCGTGCAGCCTTTCTGACCACAGGCCGGCGCTATGAAGAGCGGTGGCATTTTTCGGATCTGCAGGCGGACTTCTATGATCTTCAAGGGTGCGTCGAGAATATCCTGGATCTGCTGCGGATACCCGCCCCCTCATTCCGGGCAGGCGTTCATGAGCCTTTCCTCCATCCGGGAAAATCCTGTGGTGTTTTCAGCGGGGAGGAGCAGGTTGGATTTCTGGGCGAGGTGCATCCGGATATTCTCTCCCGTATGTCGTTGACGGGACCCGTCGTGGTGTGCGAGATCGATCTCGATCTGCTGACCGCAAAATATTCCACGAAGACGACCTTCCGCGCCATCCCAAGGTTCCCGTCGAGTTCGCGGGATGTGGCCTTTCTGATCCGCCTGGGGGTGGAGGCCGGAGAACTGCTCCGGACAGCGACGGATTCCGCTGAAGAATTACTTGAAAAAGTTCAAATTTTTGATGTATACGAAGGTAAAAATATCCCTGTGGGGACGAGGAGCTTGGGATTGCGGTTTTCATATCGCAGTACGGACCGGACCTTGACGGATGACGAGGTGAATGAGGTCCATGCACGGATTGTGAAGAAGATTGTTCATGCGTCGGGGGCGTCAATCAGATAGGAACGGATCAATCCATCGGAGGAGGCAGGAAATGACAAAGATCGACATTATTCAGGATGTGTACGAAAAGCTGGGATTTTCGAAGAAGGATTCGGCAAGGATTGTTGAGTCCGTATTCGATATCATCAAGGACAACCTGACAACGGGTGAGAAGATCAAGATTTCCGGTTTTGGAAATTTTGTCGTCAAGGAGAAGAAAGCCCGGCGGGGGAGAAACCCCCAGACCGGAGACGAGATCGCCATCTCGGCGCGAAGGGTGCTGACCTTCAAGTCCAGCCAGGTCCTTCGGAAGGCGCTGAACGATTAATCCGAAGCGGTCCGCATTCTTAAGGCGGCGGACCCAATGCCGGGGACGGAACCCGGGACAGCACTTATGATACTGGGGACACCTTGCGGCAAGGTGTCCCCGTCATTGGATGATGGATAAGTCAATTCCCGATAAGTCCTATTTCCGCATCGGCGAGGTCAGCAGATTATTGGGCGTGCAACCCTATGTAATCCGCTACTGGGAGTCCGAATTCAAAACGGTCCGGCCGATCCGAACCCGTTCCGATCAGAGACTCTACCGACACCGGGATGTCGAGGAGTTGCTGACGATCCGGAAACTCCTCTATGAGGAGAATTTCACCATCAACGGGGCCAGAAAACAGCTCCAGCGGATGCGGGGTGAGGAGGCGGTCACGGGACGGGATCCGCGTGAAGGGCTTCTGGATGAAATCGAGAAGGGGTTGCGCCGGATCAGGGAAATCGTAAGTTAGATTTATGCCCGCGGGGTCAATACAAAAGGCCGACGGAAACCCTCCGGTTCCGATCGGCCTTTTCATGGTGAGCCCAAGCAGCGCATCCCGCCGCTATTTCTTGTTTGCCCGCTTGGACGCCTTCAGCGGGTTGACCTTCTGCGTCGTTTCCTTGACATCCAGCTTCAAATGGGTGGCCGTCGGGCATTTGCCGGTCCGCCACTTTCCGGCCGGGTCCGGATAAACACGGCAGTACTTTCCCGTCGGACATTCGATGACTTTGCCGCATCCCTCGCACTTGTCGATGATGGCATTGCAGCTGCCTCCATTGAACCCGCAGCCTTTCTTCGTCATGAAGCCGCACTCGATGCCGTTTTTAATCGTCTGACAAATCATGGTTCTCTCCTCTTTCCTCTTTAGTGTTCTCTCTTCCGTGGTCGACTTGTTGAATTCAAAAAACCGACCCGCTTCCAAAACCATCTCCATGGCCAAGTCAGGTCGGTCATTCCCTTTCCTTAAAGGCGTGCCTTGCTATCAGAATATGAAATGGATGTCAAGAGAAAAATCCAGAAAAATCCAAAATCCTATCTCGCCGAAATCGCGTAAAAAAATGGCTGCACCTTGGGTGGTGAATAGATTGACTTTCGCGGGCTATTCATGATAGGCAACGCCTTCAACGGGTGGCGGAAGCTGCCATCAAGCCTCGGCATGGACTTGAGGGCGGAGGGTTCAACCGCAGTTGATCAAGGCTGCTGCGCCTCCGGTCGGCGAAAACAGATCCGGCAGGGCGGTTCTGATGAAAAGATCGACGCTGTTCAGCATTTTTATGCGCTCACTGACCATTCAGGTTTCCTTCAACTTCCGGAGGATGCAGAACCTGGGTTTTGCCTTTGCGATGTTCCCGCTGATCGCGGAACAGCGGAAGGACCGGAGCGAGATGGGGGTTTTTCTTGCGAGACACTTGCAGATGTTCAACACCCATCCCTACCTCGTCTCTTCGGTCATCGGTTCCGTGGTCCGGATCGAGGAAGAGGCGTGTATACCGGAGTCGGCGGAGGATCTGAAAAAGGCGCTCATGGGTCCTTACGCGGCGATCGGCGATTCCTTTTTCTGGGGGGCGCTCCGGTCATTTTCTGCCGTCGGGGCCGTGATCCTGGCTCTCGCGGGGACTCTTCTGGCGCCGCTCGCCTTTCTGCTGCTCTACACCCCCGCTCATCTCTGGGTTCGCGTGAAGGGGTTTCTCGAAGGCTACCGGTGCGGCCGAAACGGGATTGATTTTATCCGGGCGTTGGATCTTCCGAAAGAGTCCGTTAAATTCTGTTATCTTTCGCTTATCCTGATCGGTTCCCTGGCGGCCGTGGCCGTTGACACCGCCTGCCGTTCCTGGAACTTTCCACCCGGAATGCCGGGCGGGGCGGTTGGATCTGTTTTACTCCTTCTTGTTATTGCAGGGGTTCGCCTCGGGATCTCTTCGGTGAAGATCCTTTACGGAATGAGCCTCTTGTGCATGGCGCTCTCGATCTGATATGGTGGAAATAAGAACGTTTGAAATTACGAACAAGCTGGGAATTCACGCCCGGGTGGCCGCCAAGCTGGTGGAAACGGCCAATCGCTTTCAGGCGGAGACCTTTCTGGAAAAAGACGGCGTCGAGGTCAACGGACGAAGCATTCTGGGGATTCTCACGCTCTACTGCCCCCAGGGAAGTCGGTTGACCGTCCGTGTTGTGGGAGTCGACTCGGGGGAGGCGATCGCGGCCTTCGCCGGCCTGATCGAGGCGAAATTCGGAGAGACGTAAAACATAGTGCTGAGGGAAACATAGTGCTGAGGACTGAGTGCTGAGAAAACATCGTGTTATGTTTTAGGTGTTATGTTTTACGTAAAACGTAAAACTTAAAACTTTGCGCTCAGCACTCAGCACTCAGCACTCAGTACCTGTTGTTAGGGGATAGTCGATTTTATGGCGGATGATCAGAAGAAAACGTTTGTGATGAAGGGGATCGGTGTTTCACCGGGCATCGTCATCGGCAGGGCCTATCTTTTCGACCGCCAGGATGCGCAGGTTCCCTTTTACAATCTTAGCGATCCGGGCCTGATTTCCGCGGAGATCCAGCGTTTCCGTAAGGCCCTGCGGGAATCGGAAAAGCAACTCCTCGAGCTGAAGAACAAACTCGGCGATCTGGGCGGCGGCATGGAGCCGCTCTACATCATCGATGTCCACATCATGATCATGCGGGATCGCAAATTCATCGACCGCACGCTGAAGAACATCCGGGAGATGTCTGTTAACGCCGAATGGGCGGTCCGCATGACCGTGGACAAATACCGGGAGATCTTCGACCGGATGGATGACGACTATCTCCGGGGGCGCATCAGCGACATCCAATATGCCGGGCAGCGGATTCTCACGAATCTCGCAGGAAAGAAGCGCACGGCCATCGACATGGGGGAGGGGGTCGTCATCATTGCCTCCGACCTGTCGCCTGCAGATACGGCGCAACTGAAGATCGACAAGGTGCTTGGATTCGCCACCGATGTCGGCGGAAAAACATCCCATACGGCAATCGTGGCCCGGTCGATTACGATCCCAGCCGTGTTGGGTCTGGAGAGCATCACCCGGGCCGTCCGGACCAACGATGATATCATCATCGACGGTTCCGCCGGTGTCGTCATCGTCCATCCCGATCCGGAGATCCGCAAACGCTACGAAGAGAAGAAAAGGCTGTACGAGAAGGCCCAGGACGATCTGCTGGATTACGCCCGTCTGCCGGCGGTGACCAAGGACCATTACGTTGTGGAGATCGGAGGCAATATCGAATTCATCGAAGAGATTCCCTCCGCGGTTCTTCACGGCGCCGACGGGATCGGGCTTTACCGGACGGAATTCATCTACATCAATCGGGAGCAGCTTCCCGACGAGGAGGACCATCTCGCCCATTACCGCTCCGTGGTTGGGGTCAAGGGGCTTTCCTGGGCGACCATCCGCACCTTCGATCTGGGCGGCGACAAGTTCTTCCCGGACAAGAAGCCTTCCCGCGAGCTGAACCCGCAGTTGGGGCTTCGGGCCATCCGCTTCTGTCTGAAGGAGGTGGCGCTCTTCAAGGTTCAGCTTAGGGCCATCCTCCGGGCGAGCGTTCTGGGAAAGCTCCGTATCATGTTCCCGATGATTTCCGGGATCGAGGAGATCCGCGAGGCCAAACGGATTTTTACCGAGGTGAAAAACGAGCTGCTGGCCAAGGGGACGGAACTGGGAAATGATATCGAAATCGGGATCATGATCGAGGTCCCGTCCGCGGTGATCGTTGCCGAGGAACTGGCAAAAGAGGTCGATTTTTTCAGCATCGGGACGAATGACCTGATCCAGTATGTCCTGGCGATCGACCGGATCAATGAGCGGGTTACCTACCTCTACGAACCCCTGCATCCGGCCGTCCTGCGCCTGATCAAACAGGTGGTGGATATCGGGCACAAGGCGGGGATCCGGGTGGCGATGTGCGGGGAAATGGCGGGAGAGCCGGCCTATACCATGATCCTGCTGGGGCTGGAACTGGATGAGTTGAGCATGAATCCGCTGGCGATCCCGCGTGTGAAGAAGATCATCCGAGGGGCCACGTTGAAGGAATCGAAGGCGCTCCTGAACAAGGTGATAACCCTCTCCTCCGCGTCGGAAATCCGGTCATTTGTCGGAGCGGAGATGCGCAAACGGTTTCCCGAAGATTTTCCGGTAAACGGTCAGTGAAAACGGAAAATGGGTCAGGGGTGATCGGTGATGGAAAGAGGGGTTCCGAATCACCCCGGATCTGTGATCTGTGACCCATAACCCGATAAGGGACGATTTTCATGCGGTTGAAGAGATACACGGTTGTTCTGCAAACATTTTCAGCGATGGGGAGGGCCTAAGAGAGCATGTCCATCCTGTCGGCCTTACGGGGACACCTTGCCGCAAGGTGTCCCCTTTGGACAACTGAAATCGGCATCTACCATGCGGGGAGTCTTTATCGGGAGGAGAATTTTCCCCTTTACTGGCTGGTGCGGATGGTTCTCTCGAAGGTCCTGGTCTCCGATGAGACGGCGGAAGGGCTGAAATCCCTTGCGGAGAAGGGCGTCGTCGTCTATGCCCTGAAGAACAAGAGCCAGCTCAACAGCCTGATTCTCCGCGAACTCTCCATGCGGAAGGGGATTCCCCCGCCCGTTTACTGCCACGGCATCAATATGATCACCTGGCAGCCGTATCCGATGGCCATCCGGGTGATCCTGTCTCATCTTTTCCACCGGATCTTAAGGAAAACAGCCATCCACTCCAACAGAATGGGCCATCTGAGCCAGATCACCCTGGAGGGAAAGACCTCCATCATCCACCTTGGGGAGTCCGAACTCTTTGAAAACCCCTTTGTCGAGGAGACCCTTCACCGGTTGCTGGAAGCGCAGGAAGTCTCCGCCGTGCCGATCTACCTCTGTCCGGAATTGATTACCTATGGGAGGAGGCGGGAGAAGGAAGAGGAGAGCCTGATCAACATCTTCTTCGGTCAGAGCGACACAACGGATCCCATCCGTCGGGT
The DNA here is from genome assembly GCA_919902745.1 of Syntrophaceae bacterium. Classification (GTDB taxonomy): domain Bacteria; phylum Desulfobacterota; class Syntrophia; order Syntrophales; family UBA5619; genus UBA5619. Next base: position 9,359 of record CAKKRN010000115.1, read on the forward strand.
CATCACCTTCCTCCGTTATTCCAACATGGCCTCCGTCATCTCCGCCGAACCGGTCAATCTCGCGGAATACATGAGAGCCGGCGGCGATCGTCCCCGGGAGGAGTTGGTCCGCCAGCTCCGGGAGGAGCTGATCGCGCGGATCGACGAGGAGAAGACGACCATCGTGGGGCCGATTCTGAAGTCCCGGGAAGAGATCATCGGCATGGTTCTCCGGGACAAGGCACTGGTCGCTTTCATGGAGGAGACGGCGGCGAAGGCGAAAAAGGGCAAGAGGGATGTAGCGGCTGTCCGGAAAGAGGCGAGGAAATACCTGGAGGAGATCGCCTCCGATTACAGCGATATCTTTATCGAGATCTGGGAAAAGATCCTTACATGGCTCTGGAACAACATCTACGACGGCGTGGTGGTGGATGGCGAAGGCATTGCGAAGATCCGGCAGGTATCCAAGAAGATGCCGTTCGTCATTATTCCCTGCCATCGGAGTCATTTCGATTATCTTCTGCTTTCATACAGCTTTTACAAGAACAACATTCAGATGCCGTTCGTGGCGGCCGGGACCAACCTTGCCTTCTTCCCGATGGGCTATATCTTCCGAAAATCAGGGGCGTTCTTTGTGCGGCGGAGCTTCAAGGGAAACGATCTCTACGCCGAGGTTTTTGCCCGGTACGTCAAGGTTCTTCTGCAGGAGGGGCTGCCGCTGGAATTTTTCATCGAGGGGGGGCGCAGCCGGACGGGGAAGATGGTGATGCCCAAGTACGGGCTCCTCTCCATGATCCTTCAAGCCTATCAGGAAAAGGCGTGCGACGATCTCGCCGCGATTCCCGTCTACATCGGTTATGACCGGGTGATCGAGGAAAAGGCATATCTCGAGGAGCTGGGCGGCGCGCCCAAAGAGAAGGAGAAGACGACCGACATGATCCGGAGCGGCAAGCTGCTCCGGAAACGGTACGGACGCGTCTACATGAATGTCGGGGAACCGATCCTCCTCAAATCCTACCTGGCCGCTCAGGAAAAACCTCTGGAGGAAATGACGGTTGCAGAGCGGCAGGGTCTCTACCGCCGGATCGGTTACACGATCGTCAGGGCGATCAACAAGGTCTCTGTCGTGACCCCTTTTGCGCTGACCGCATCGGGGCTCCTCTGCTATGACCGGCGGGGAATTTCGCTCGGAGAGCTCCGGGAGGTTCTGGCGCTGTTTTTCGATTACCTCTCTTCCCGCAAGGTCTCGTTCGCGATGACCTTCGCCGACCGGGACAAGGCGGTGATGGAGGCGTTGAACCTCTTCGATCAGTCGGGGCTGATCTCTCGCATGGGGGCGGAGGAGGACGAGGAAGACGAGGTCGAGGAGGTTGTCTATTCACTCGGGGACGAGAAACGGATGAACCTCGAGTACTACAAGAACAACATCCTCCATTATTTTCTCCCCGTCAGTTTTGTAGCGACGTCTGTTCTGGCAAGCCCTGAAGATATGCTTCCGTTGAACCGGATCCGCGACGACTATGCTTTTTTCAAGCGCCTCTTCCGGCATGAATTCATTTTTGACGATCAAAAGGATGATCTGGAGGAGGTCCGGGAGACCCTCTCCTATCTCCGCGACCAAGGGATGATCGCCGGTTTCGACCGGGAAGAGAAGCCCTGGATCGAGGTGAAGGGCCGGGGCAGGACCAATCTCCTCCCCTTCGGAGGACTCATCCACAACTATATGGAATCCTACTGGGTGGTCGTCCGGGGATGTTACTATCTCCGGAAGGGGCCGAAGGCCGAGAGAGACTGGCTGAAGTACATCCGGGGGCTGGGGTCAAGGATGTACCGGAAGGGAGAGATCCGGAGGGCGGAGGCGCTGTCCCAGTCCAACTACCAGAGCGCCATCCGCTACCTGGAGGATGTGAACATCATCTCCGTGACGGAGGTGTCTGAAAAAGGGGATAAAAAATCCACCAAGCGTTACGCCTTGACGGAAAACAAGGTGCAGATGGAATCCCTCCGCCGCAGGCTGTT
>CAKKRN010000116.1 GCA_919902745.1 Syntrophaceae bacterium
GGACGAACGTTATGGACATGACCGCGCTGCTGATCTCGTAAAAGGCCTCCGCTATTTAAATAATATCCAAACAAGAAAAAATCTTGCATTTCCGGAAAGAATTATTTACTCTTATAACCAATACTGATTCATGTGCACTACCTGTCTGTAGTCAACGAAATACGAACATGACAAACGCACAAGCATCGGTTGGTAAGCGTGCAATGGTTATTTGCACAAACGGATTGCCGGCTGAACGGTTCGGCGATGTTGCAATCGGTTCCATGGAGAAACCCAATACAAAGGAGGATTCAAGATGTCAGAAGGAAAAGTAAAATGGTTTAACGATGCAAAAGGATTTGGTTTTATCGAGCAGGACGGTGGCAAGGATGTTTTCGTGCATCATTCCGCGATCCAGGGCGAAGGTTTCAAATCGCTGGCGGAGGGTGATCGGGTCAGTTTTGATGTTGTCAGTGGCGCCAAAGGTCCGGCTGCTGAAAATGTTCGCAAGCTGTAAGACCTGATTGATATTGTCTTGAAAAGCTCCCCCGCGCCGGGGAGCTTTTTTTATGCCATGTTCACAGGATTGCGATGGAGATCCCGGGATGCTGCTTGACAGCCGCTGCCCTTTTCCCTATAGTACCCCTTCAGAAAGGACTCCCCCGGGAGAGATCTGACACTTCATGAACCTGCAGGGCATTGTCGGGATCATCTTCTTGACGGGTCTCGCCTGGTTGATCAGCGAGAACAGGCGGGCCGTCCGCTTCCAGATCATCTTCACCAGTCTTGCCGTCCAGTTTGCGCTGGCGCTGATCCTGCTCAAGATTCCGATCTTCGGAGATTTCTTTATCCTGCTCAACAGGGGAGTGAGCGCGCTCGAACGGGCCACTACCGCGGGTACGACCTTCGCCTTCGGCTATCTGGGAGGCGGGAAACTGCCTTTTGCGGAAACATATCCCGGATCGACCTTTATTTTTGCCTTCAAGGCCCTGCCCCTGATCCTGGTTGTGAGCGCCCTCTCCTCGCTCCTCTTCTATTGGAAGATCCTGCCGCTCGTGGTCCGGGCTTTTTCCTGGCTGCTCCAGAAAACCTTGCGCGTCGGCGGCGCCGTCGGCGTCGGCGCGGCGGCGAATGTTTTCCTGGGCATGGTGGAGGCGCCGCTGCTGATCCGCCCCTACCTCGGTCAACTCACGCGCAGCGAAATGTTCATCACCATGAGCTGTGGAATGGCCAATATCGCCGGCACGGTGATGGTCCTCTATGCGACCATTCTCGGCCCGCAGATGCCCGACGTGATGGGACATATCCTCATCGCCTCGATCATCAGCACGCCGGCGGCCATCATGATCTCCCTGCTGATGGTTCCGGAGACAGGAGAGATCACCCTCGGGCAGTACATCCCTCCCCAGAAGGCATCCAGTGCGATGGACGCCGTTACCCAGGGCACCTCCGAGGGCATTTCACTCTATCTGAACATCATCGCCATGCTGATCGTCCTGGTTGCGCTGGTGGAGTTGGGCAATCAGCTCCTCGGACTCCTCCCCAGTTTTCAGGGAGATCCCGTCACGCTGCAGCGACTCCTCGGCTATCTCGTGGCGCCCGTGGTCTGGATGATCGGCATCCCCTGGTCAGAAAGCATGACGGCGGGCTTTCTGCTCGGGGAAAAGACCATCCTCAACGAACTCATCGCCTATCTGGACATGGCCAGACTGCCCGCGGGGTCCCTCAGCGCCAGAAGCCAGATCATCATGGTCTATGCGCTCTGCGGCTTTGCCAATCTGGCCAGCCTGGGCATTCTGATCGGCGGCATGGCGGCCATGGTCCCGGCGCGGCGCGGCGAGATCGTCTC
>CAKKRN010000117.1 GCA_919902745.1 Syntrophaceae bacterium
ATCGCGCACCATCCGCAGAACCGGGGGAAAGACCCCTGTCCTGATGAAGACGGCATTCCCCTTGGGCGGCCATACCAGCACAAAAGGGAATAAATATCCAGCAGAAACTCTCCCGCCCCGCACCCCGCTTCCGTAAATCCTTCATCTTTCTGTTGCGCCGCGGCTGAAATGGTGTTAGCGTTGTCCGCGGTTTAGATGAGGATCGGATGCAATGGACGAGAAAAATGACATTCCGGCAGCGGAGAGCGCATCACCTCCGCAGGAAACCGTCCCGAATTTGAAGGCCCTGCGGGAGGCCAGCGGACTATCCCTGCCGGATATCTTCGAGACGACAAGGGTCGGTCTCATCTACCTCGCAGCAGTGGAGAGCGGCGAGTTCAATCGCCTCCCGCCTCCCGTGTACGCGAGAAATTTCATCTGGGAATACGCCCGGACGGTGGGAGTCGACGAAAAGCCGATCCTCAACCGCTATGAAAAGTATCTGGAGAGCCTGAAACCAACCGTCAAGGAGACGGAGATTCAGAAACCCTGGCCGGAAACCGGCGGGCGTAATCGGTTCCTCTTCGCAAGCCTTGCCGCCGTGATCATCGCCGGCGCCCTGGTCTCTGCCCTTTTCCTCTATGACCGGGCCGGAAAACCGGCTTCACCCCCGCCGGTCGCGGACTCACCTTCCCCGGCGCCGGTCATGCCCGAGCCTGCTCCAACGGCAGCGGTCCCGGCTGCATCCGCTCAGGCAACGACGGCGGGATCGGTGACCGCCTCCCCGGGCGCGGCCATCCAGTCGCCGGCTGCTGCGGGAAAGATGTACCACCTCGTGATCGAGGCCCGCGAACTGACATGGATCCGGATCACCGAAGACCGGAACCCCGCCTACCAGGCCCTCCTCAAACCGGGAGACAAAATCGAGCGGATGGCCTCCGATTATTTCCAGCTCGACATCGGCAATGCGGGGGGAATCAATCTCACCTTCCAGGGGAAGTCTCTGGGAAGCCTGGGAAAGCCGGGACAGATTATCCACATGCGTCTGCCGGAGAAGGGATCCGACCGAAAGACGCCCTGAAAAAGTTCCGGTTTGACAAGGCGCGGGAGATCATCTATAATCGACTGCATGAGAAGAAAGAAAGCGGGTGGAAGAATATGTTTGGAATAGGCATGCCTGAATTGCTGGTCATCCTGGTGATCATCCTGATCGTCTTCGGCGCCGGCAAACTCCCCGAGATCGGCAGCGCGCTTGGCCGGGGCATCAAGAATTTCAAGAAAGCCTTCCGTGAGCCGAACGAAATCGATATCACGCCGGGCGCCGAAAAGAAGTCCGACGAAAAGAAGCCCTGAAGTCGTCTAAAACGGAACGTCCTCCTCAGGCAGAGGCCCCTCCACACCGGGATGGGGAAGCGGGGGTTCTTCCGGCGATGCATCTGCGCCCTTCTGGCCCTTCGAGTCGAGCATCTGCATATTGGATGCAACGATCTCGGTGGTATAGCGCTTGACGCCCTCCTTGTCGTCCCAGGCCTTGGTCTGGATGCGCCCCTCCAGATAAACCAGTTTTCCTTTGACCAGGTATTTTCCGCAGATCTCGGCCAGTTTCCCGAAAGTGACAATCTTGTGCCACTCGGTCTTCTGCACCTTCTCGCCGTTCTTATCCTTCCACTGCTCATCCGTCGCTATCCGGAAATTGGTCACCATCGCCCCATCGGGCGTATACCTCACCTCCGGATCCGCCCCCAGCCTGCCTACCAGGATCGCCTTGTTGATCATCTTCTCCTCCTTATCCTGAAACGTTATGATGGATCGATCATACACAAGTCACCCGCCTGCTGCAACACGAAATTTGGGGACGTCCCCTCCCCCCACCCTCCCGGCGCCATTCGGTGATGAGGCGACTGGGCGCCCCGAAGACGGCGACTTTCGCCCGCATCCACGGCCGGCGGCGGTTCAATTCGTGCTTGACTAATGCGGAAAAAAAATATAGTCAAATCCACTTTATAACAAAACGGACCGCGCAAGAGGATTTATGGAAGAAGAGAGTGAACTTCTGAAAAAACGCAGAGAAAAGATCGACTCCCTGAAGGCCGACGGGATCGACCTCTATCCCAACGACGCACGGGTCGGGGATACGACGGCCTCGGTGAGCGAACGGTTCGGACCGATGGCCCCCGAAAAGCTGGAAAAGATCACGGAACGCTTCACGCTGGCGGGCCGCCTGATGGCCGTCCGCGACTTCGGCAAGGGCGCCTTCATCAGCATCCAGGACCGCAAGGGGCGTCTCCAGGCCTTCCTCCGGAAGAACCAGTTAGGGGAGAAGACATTTTCGCTGTTCAAACGGCTCGATATCGGCGATATCATCTGGGTGGCCGGACGGGTCTTCAAGACCCGGACCGGGGAGCTGACGATCGACGTGGAGGAGAACGGCCTCCGGCTGCTCTCCAAATCGCTTCGGCCGCTGCCCGAAAAGTGGCACGGCCTGACGGACGTCGAGATCCGCTATCGCCAGCGCCACCTCGACCTGATCGTGAACCCCGAGGTCCGCAAGGTGTTTCACCAGCGGAGCCGGATCATCAGCCTGATCCGCCGGTTCATGGAGGAGAGGGACTTCCTGGAGGTGGAAACCCCGATGATGCAACCGAGGGCCGGCGGCGCCGTCGCCCGCCCCTTCAAGACCTTTCACAACACCCTCGGGATGAACCTCTCTCTCCGGATCGCCCCCGAGCTCTACCTGAAGCGCCTGGTCACCGGAGGCCTGGAACGGGTCTTCGAGATCAACCGAAACTTCCGGAACGAAGGGATCTCCGCCTTCCACAATCCCGAATTCACGATGATGGAGTTCTATCAGGCTTATGCCACCTACGAAGACCTGATGGCCATGACGGAGGAACTCTTTGTCCATATCGTCCGGGAGCTCTTTGATTCACCCAAGTTCCGCTATCAGGGAAAGGAGATCGATCTGACCCCCCCCTGGCGGCGGCTCACGGTCCGCGATGCCGTTGTGGAGATCGGCGGCGTGGAAAACGCCCTCCTCGACGACGCCAGCCGAATGGCCGACCTTGCCCGGAAGCTCGGAATCGCGGTGAAAGAGAGCGACCCGCCGGGCAAGGTGCTGATGGCGATCTTCGATGAAACGGTGGAGCGGAACCTCGTCCAGCCGACTTTCGTCACCCATTACCCCGTCGACGTCTCGCCCCTCTCCCGCAGAAACGCGCAGGAGCGGACGCTGGCCGACCGCTTCGAACTCTATATCTGCGGGAAGGAGATCGCGAACGCCTTCTCCGAGCTGAACGACCCCGTTGACCAGCGCGGGAGGTTCGAGATGCAGCTCAGGGAAAGAGAGGACGGCGATCTGGAGGCCCATGAGATGGATGAGGATTACATCGGCGCCCTCGAGTGCGGGATGCCGCCGACGGCGGGCGAGGGGATCGGGATCGACCGGATCGTCATGCTGCTGACCGACTCCGCTTCGATCCGGGACGTGATCCTCTTTCCGCTTCTCCGGACAAGGGACGACTGGGGACACCTTGCAGCAAGGTGTCCCCATGACAACGATTGAGCCTTTTTACGAGAGCATCCATCGATGACCTCCTATGAATTATTCATCAGCCTGCGCTACCTGAGGGCGAGACGGAAACAGGTGTTCGTTTCCATCATCACCTTTATCTCGATCGCCGGGATCTTTCTCGGCGTCGCGGCCCTGATCATCGTGCTGGCGGTCATGAACGGCTTCGAGACCGACCTGCGCAACAAGATCCTGGGGATCAATTCCCACATCATCCTGATGGAACACGGCGGCGCGATGCGGAACTATCCCCGGGTCATGCGGGAGGTCGCCCAGGTCCCCGGCGTGGTCGCCGCCACCCCCTTCATCTACAGCCAGGCGATGCTGAAAAACGGCAGCAGCGTCACCGGCATCGTCCTCCGCGGTCTCTCGACGGAAGATGCCATGAAGGTGATCAACTTAGGCAAGATTCGGGAGGGGAAGATCGACTACCTCGGGGAGGGAGAGAGGAAGATCCCGGGTCTTAAGCCGGAGTTATCCGGCGTTCCCGGAATCCTCATCGGTCGGGAGCTGGCGAAAAACCTCGGGGTTTTTCTCTTTGAAACGGTCCACGTCGTCTCTCCCTCCGGGGTCAGCACGCCGATGGGCATGGTTCCGCGGATGAAGTCCTTCCTCGTGGTCGGCATCTTCGAATCCGGGTTCTTCGAGTACGACTCGACGCTCGCCTACATTTCGCTCAAGAACTGTCAGGAGTTCCTGAACATGGGAGACCTGGTCACCGGGATCGAGATCCGGGTCGACGACATCTACCGGGCCGATCGGATCGCAAAGCAGATCGAGAAGAAACTGGGGTTCCCCTACTGGGGCCGGAACTGGATGGAGATGAACCGAAACCTCTTCTCGGCGCTGAAACTGGAAAAGCGGGTCATGTTCATCATCCTCTCCCTGATCGTCCTCGTCGCGGCCTTCAACATCATCAGCGCACTGATCATGATCGTGATGGAAAAGAACAAGGATATCGCGATTCTGAAGACGATGGGCGCCACCCGGGCAGGGATCATGAAGATCTTCATCTTTCAGGGGCTCGTCGTGGGGGCGATCGGCACCTTCCTTGGCTCTCTCGCGGGACTGGCGGTCGCCTTCAATCTGGAGGCTCTCTCCCGTTTCGTGGAGAAGCTCTTCGGTTTCAAGATCCTCCCGGGCGACGTCTATTATCTGAGCGAGCTCCCCTCGCAGGTCAACTACGGCGATGTCGGAATCATCATCCTGGGAACGCTTCTGATCAGTTTTCTTTCGACGATCTACCCCTCCTGGCGGGCGTCGCGCCTCGACCCGGCGGAGGCGTTGCGCTACGAATGAGGAGCGAGGGGTAAGGAACCATGATTCAAATCAAGAACCTTCAGAAAACCTTCATCAAGGACGGTCATCGGATCGAGGTCCTCAAAGGGCTCGATTTTGAGATTGCCGAAGGGCAATCGCTGGCCGTCGTCGGGGTCTCCGGCGCGGGGAAGAGCACGCTGATCCACATTATCGGCACGCTCGATCATCCGACCTCCGGTGCCGTGCTCTTTGACGGTGTCGATGTCTTCACCTGGCCGGAGAAGCGGCTTGCCGCCTTCCGGAACCGGAAGATCGGCTTCGTCTTCCAGTTTCACAACCTCCTGCCCGAATTCACCGCGTTGGAAAACGCGATGATGCCCGCCCTTATCCAGCGGATGCCGAAACGCGAATCAAAACGGCGCGCGGAGGCCATTCTCGGCGAGATGGGCTTAAGCGACCGGATGACCCATAAACCCGGTGAGCTCTCCGGCGGAGAACAGCAACGGGTAGCCCTCGCCCGGGCGCTCATCCTCGAACCGGAGATCCTCCTCGCGGATGAACCCACGGGAAACCTTGACACGGAAACCGGAAAAAGGATAGAGGACATGCTGATTTCGTTGAACCGGACCAAACGGATCACGCTGATCGTGGTCACGCACAACCCATCACTCGCCGATCGGATGTCCCAGCGCATCGGTCTGCGCGACGGAAGGATGTATACCCGTGAATAAAAAGCTGCCCTTTGCATGCATCGCAACGTTTCTGATCATGATTCTCCTCGGACCCATTCCGGGGACGGCAGCAGAGAACATCAAGCAAGTCGCTCTCTTCCCGTTTGAGGTCCACAGCACCTCCCTGCAGAGGGCCGCCGAACTCCAGGAGATCCTCTATCGGGGAGTCGTGACGGAACTGCAGAAATCGAAAAACATCCGTCTGGTCGAGCGGGAACGGATCAACGCCGGTACGGAAGGGAAACGGATCAACGACGCCCTGGTCATCGAGGTGGGGAAAAAGGCCGGCGCCCTCTATGCCGTTTCGGGAAGCGTTTCCGAATTCGGAGACCGGATCAGCGTCGATGCCAGGCTGATCGATCTCCGCGAGGAGAAGGTGCTGCCGGGCGTGTTCGTTCAGGGCCGCGGCCGGGAGAACCTGGGCGCCATTCTGGCCCAGCTCCGGATGGACATCCTCCTCCGGATCGCCGCCGATGAGAGGATAGCCCGCATCGAATTCAAGGGTAACCGCAAGATCGAAGCCAGCGCCATCCAACAGGTCCTGAAGAGCGCACCCGGCAACATCTTTACCGATGCGGACCTTTCCGCCGACATCAAGGCCATCTATAAAATGGGTTATTTCGATGACGTCACCGCGGAGGTGGCTGAGGTTGCCGAGGGGAAGGCGATCACTTTCCTTGTGGAAGAAAAACCGATGATCACCGAGATCCGGATCCAGGGCAACAAGGCGGTGAAGCGGGACGACATCGAAGGCGCGATGAGCGTCCGCAACCGGCAGACCGTAAACCCCGAGAAACTCAAGGCCGACATGGAAAAGATCAAGGCCGTCTATGACGGCAAAGGGTTCTACAACGCCGAGATCCGTTACGCAATCGAAAAGGGAGGCGAACGGGACGTCCACATCGTCGTCACGATCGTCGAAAACGAGAAGCTCTTTATCCGCGGCATCAGCTTCGAGGGCAACCGGACCTTCACCACGAAGGAACTGAAGAACATGATGACCACCAACGAATGGGGCATCTTCCACTTCTTCACCGACTCCGGCCTCCTCAAAAAGGACCAGCTCAAACAGGACGTGGGCAAACTGAACGCCTTCTACCTGAACAACGGCTTCATCAACGCCCAGATCGGCGAGCCGGTCATCACATACGACCGCGACGGGATCCGCATCAAGATTCCGGTCTCGGAGGGGAAGCAGTTCCGCGTCGGCAAAATCACGATCGCCGGAGACGAACTCGCAACCCCCCGGACGGAGCTGCTCGCAAAGCTTCAGATCCGGAAGAAGGACTTCTACGACCGTGAAGCGATCATGAAAGACATGGATACGCTGACACAGGCGTGCAACGACGAGGGCTATGCCAGCGCCGACGTCGTTCCCCGCACCGAACCGCAGGAGAAAAACCTGACGGTCGATGTGACCTACGAAATCAACAAGGGGAAGCTGGTCTATTTCAACCGGATCAACATCACCGGCAACAACAAGACGCGGGACAAGGTGATCCGCCGTCAGCTCTCCGTGGTGGAGGGGGATCTTTACAGCCGGACCAAGCTCAAGAACAGTTACATGGCCCTGAACCAGCTGCGCTATTTTGAGGAGATCGATTTTCAGAGCGAGAAGGGTCCCGATGAGACCCTGACGGACGTGAACATCCGCGTCAAGGAAAAACCGACGGGGATATTCAGCCTCGGCGCCGGCTACAGCGCGATGGACCATGCGGTCGTTTCGGCCCAGGTCTCCCAGCAGAACCTTTTCGGACGCGGCCAGACGCTGAGCCTCAAGGCGAGCCTCGGTTCCCGCTCCACCCTCTACGACATCTCCTTCACGGAGCCCTGGCTCTTCGACATGCCCCTCTGGAGCAAATTCGACATCTGGAACCTCTATCGCGAATACGACTCCTACAACCTCGACTCCAAGGGCTTCGGCGCCACCTTCGGCTACCCCCTCTGGCCGTACGTGACCGGCTATGTCGGATACCGCCTGTCGTTGGACAATGTGAAGGACATCAAGGACGCCGCCTCTTACTACATCAAGAAACAGGCGGGGGAGACGGCGAGCAGCGGCGTCACCTTCACCCTGACACGGGACTCGACGAATGATGTAATGTTTCCCTCCACCGGATCGAAGAACAGCGCCTCGATGGAATACACCGGCGGCCCCCTGCAGGGCGATGTCAGCTATACCCGGTACGGGGCGACCTCCGCCTGGTTCTTCCCCCTTCCGCTGGACACGGTCATCGGCGCCCGCGGACGGATGGGCGCGATCCGCGGCAACGAGGGGAAAGAGGTGCCGATCTTTGAAAGGTACTATCTGGGGGGGATCAATTCGCTGCGAGGGCTCCGGGAGGTAGGACCGAAGGATCCCGCGACGGGGGACGTCATCGGGGGGCTCACGATGCTGAACTTCAACTTCGATTACATCTTCCCGCTGATCAAGAACGCCGGGATGAAGGGGGTCCTCTTCTACGATACCGGCAACTCCTGGAACACCGGCTATCATCTCGAAGACTTGAGGAAAACAGCGGGGATAGGCATCCGCTGGTATTCGCCGATCGGACCGCTGCGTCTGGAGTGGGGCTACGTCCTCGACCGGAAGGAAGATGAAGCCGCCAGCCGGTGGGAATTCTCGATCGGGATGTTCATGTAGAAAACATAGAAGGCGGCCGTTGCCTTCCTTAATGATTCTTTAAACAGGAAAGGGGAAATGTTTCATGAAAAGATATGGATGGTTCGTTGCGGCTATTTTGATTCCGGCCCTTGCCTTCGCGACCTCTCCCGCCGCGGCGGCGGAAAAAACAGGCTTTGTGGATATCCGGGAGATCATGCTGACCTCCAGCGCCGGCAAGAAGGCGGCCGAGGATTTCAAGAAGACCTTCGAAAAAGACAAGGCGGCCATTCAGGAGAAGGAAGCCGAGTTGAAAAAACTCAAGGATGAGCTCGAAAAACAGCGGCCGCTCCTCAAGGAGGATGCCATGAAGGAGAAAGAGCTCGCCTACCAGAAGAAATTTCGGGACTATCAGATCATGGTCAAGGATTCGAACGAGGAGCTCCAGGCGAAGGATCAGGATCTCTCGAAAAAGCTGATCCCCGAAATCCTGAAGCTGGTCCAGTCCATCGGCGAAAGAGAAAAATACGGCATGATCGTGGATGTCAGCGCGATCCCGCTTGCCTATTACTCGAAGGAAAATGACCTGACGAAACGGGTCATTGACGAATTCAACAAGACATACAAGCCGAAGAAGTAGCGGAGACGGGAAAACAGTATTGAAGAAGACATTGAACGAGATCGCTTCGTTTCTGGACGGCAGCGTCAGCGGCGACGGCGGGGTCGTGATCGAACGGATCCGGGGGATCGATGAGGCCGGCCCCGGGGATCTGACCTTTGTGGCCAACCCGAAATACCGGAAACGGATGGAGACCACCGACGCCAGTGCGATCCTGGCAGCCACGGGAACCGCCTGCACGGGGAAAACCCTGCTGACGGTTGCGGATCCCTACGCCGCCCTGGGCCGGCTCCTCGATCTCTATTACCCCGAAGAGGAAGAGACGGCGGGGATACACAAGAATGCAAGCATCGAAGCGGGGGCCGATGTTTCACCGGAGGCCGTGGTCTATCCCGGCGTCCACGTCTGCCGCGGGGCGCACGTCGAGAAAAAGGCCGTGCTCTACCCGGGGGTCTTTATCGGCCGGGACGCTTCCGTCGGCGAGGCCTCCATACTGTATCCCGGCGTCACCGTCTACCGGCGGTGCCGGATCGGCCGGCGGGTTGTCCTCCATGCCGGGGTCGTCGTCGGCAGCGACGGCTTCGGGTTTGCTCTTCCCGGTCGGGAAAACCGGAAGATCCCGCAGGTCGGCCACGTCCAGATCGACGACGACGTGGAGATCGGCGCCAATACGACGATCGACCGCGGGACCCTCGGACGGACCTGGATCCAGCAGGGGGTGAAGATTGACAACCTCGTCCAGATCGCCCACAATGTCGTGATCGGGGCCTATTCCGTGATCGTCGCCCAGGTCGGCATCTCGGGAAGCGCGCAGTTGGGAAAGGGGGTCGTGATCGGCGGCCAGGCCGGGATCGTCGGCCACATCCGGATCGGGGATCACGTCATGGCGGCCGCCCGGGCCGGGATCCACAAGGACGTCCCGGCGGGACAGATCGTCGGCGGAGCACCTCACATGCCCCATCGGGAGTGGCTGAAAATGGAGGCCTGCCTCCCGAAACTCCCGGAGATGCGCGCGGCGCTTGCCGCCCTTCAGCGCCGGGTAGCGGCCTTGGAGGAAAAAGAGGCAAAGGAGAAGCCTCGTAAAAAAAGTCTT
>CAKKRN010000118.1:0-12427 GCA_919902745.1 Syntrophaceae bacterium
CCCTCTACGGCAATCCGGACGTGCTCTTGCTCGACGAGCCGACGAACCACCTGGACCTCCGCTCCATCGCCTGGCTGGAGGATTTCCTCTGCCGGTTCCGAAACACGGTCATCGTCGTCTCCCATGACCGCCACTTCCTGAACCAGGTCTGCACCCACATCGCGGATATCGATTTCGGCAAGATCCGGGTTTACGCGGGCAACTACGACTTCTGGTACCAGGCGAGCCAGCTTATCCTGAAGCAGAAGCAAAACGAAAACCGCAAGGCCGCCGAAAAGGCGGACGACTTGAAGGCCTTCATCCAGCGGTTCAGCGCCAACGCCTCCAAGTCGAAGCAGGCCACGTCCCGGAAAAAGCTGCTGGAGAAGCTGACCATCTCGGATATGCCGGTTTCCTCGCGGAAGTACCCGTTCATCCAGTTCAAACCCGAGCGACCCTGCGGGAACACCATCCTGGAGATCACGGGTCTTGGCAAGGAGATCCAAGGGGTATCCGTATTGAACAACCTGAACCTCACCGTAAGGAAGGGGGACAAGATCGCCTTTATCGGCAGCGACGGCCTGGCCAAGACGACCCTCTTTCAGATCCTTGCCGGGGAGATGAAACCGGACAGCGGAAGTTTCCGCTGGGGGGCGACGATTACCCCCGCCTATTTCCCGAAGGAGAACAGCGCTTACTTCCGGGGCGACCTGAATCTGGTCGACTGGCTCTGCCAGTTCCCCCCCTGCGACGGGGAGAGCTTCGCCAGGGGTTTCCTCGGGAGGATGCTCTTCTCGGGGGACGAGGCGCTGAAGAAGACCAGTGTCCTCTCCGGGGGAGAGCAGGTCCGCTGCATGCTCTCCCGAATGATGCTCACCGGCGCCAACACCCTCATCCTGGACGAGCCGACGAACCACCTGGATCTTGAATCGCTCACCGCCCTGAACAACGGGCTCATCGCCTTTCCGGAGGTGCTGCTCTTGGCCTCCCGCGATCACGAGCTGGTATCCACCGTGGCGAACCGAATCGTGGAGATCACCCCCGACGGGGTGATTGACCGCGTGATGGGGTTTGAAGAGTACCTGGAAGCCGGTTGAGCGGCGCGTCCGTTCCGGAACGATTATTTCGCTTTCATTTTCCCGAACCGGATGATAGAAGCACCCGTTAGAAGCGGCGATACCGTCTCCCCCGGTGGAAAAAGGGCGGGGGGCGGGAAAGAAAAAAAGGAACGACTTAAAAAAGATATGCCTATACATATACCCATGCCCCAGTACAGCCCCCGTGAGGAACTGGCGAACAGCATCACCCACGGGGTCGGGATCGTCCTCGCGATCGTGGCGCTCGCAATTCTGACCGCCTTTGCGACGCTGTTCGGAGACGCCTGGCACATCGTGGGCTGCAGCATCTTCGGGGCGACGCTGATCATTCTCTACACGGCATCCACGCTCTACCACAGCATCCCGTTCCCAGGGGTAAAGTCGCTCCTTCGTGTCATCGACCATTCGGCGATCTTTCTCCTCATCGCCGGGACCTATACCCCCTTCATGCTGGTGAATCTCCGCGGCCCCTGGGGCTGGTCCCTGTTCGGCGTCGTCTGGGGAATCGCACTGATCGGGGTCATCTTCCAGGTCTCCCTGCTCCGCCGGTGGCCGATCGCCTCGGTCGGCCTCTACGTGGGAATGGGATTCCTGGTGGTCGTCGCCATCAAACCCCTGCTCGCCGCCATAACGCCTGCCGGCGTTTCCCTGCTGATCGCCGGGGGGCTCGCCTACATCCTGGGCCTCGCGTTCTACGGCTGGCGCCGGCTGCCGTACCACCATGCCGTGTGGCACCTCTTCGTTCTGGCCGGCAGCACCTTCCACTTTTTTGCGGTCCTTCTCTACGTCATCCCCGTGGCTGTTTAAAATAGCACTGACATATAATCCGGTTTTACGGGTGCAGTAAGCCGTACCTCAAATGGAAGCGATGAACGGGAATAGAAATCGTGGCCGGAATTAAAATGACGCAAGCCGTTCTTCTGCTTTTGGCCGCGGCCGTGCTCTGGAGTCTGGCCGGAGTGCTCATCAAATGGGTCTCTCTGCCCGCGCTAACTGTGGCCGGGTTCCGGAGCGCCATAGCCCTGCCGGTCCTGCTCCTCTTTTTCGGCAGGCGGGCCGTCAATTTTTCGGCCACCCAACTGATCGGCGGGGTCTGTTATGCGGCCACGGTCACCCTTTTTGTCTCGGCCACCAAGCTCACCACCTCGGGCAACGCGATCCTGCTGCAATACACCGCGCCGCTCTACGTGGCGCTGCTTTCCGGGTGGCTGCTCCACGAAAGGACAAGGTGGTTTGACTGGGCGGCCATAGCGGCCGTCCTGTGCGGCATGTCGCTGTTCTTTATCGACAGATTGAGCGCCGATGGACTGACGGGCAATATACTGGCGGTCCTCTCCGGGTTCGCCTTTGCTTCCCTCATCATCGCCATGCGCCGGCAGAAGGACGCATCACCGGCGGGTTCCGCCATCCTGGGCAATCTCTTGACCGTCCTGATCTGCCTGCCCTGGATGGTCCAAACCCAGCCCGGCGGAGCGGACTGGATCGGCCTTGCGCTTCTCGGCGTGTTCCAACTCGGGCTCTCTTACGCCTGCTATGTTGTGGCCATCAAGAATGTGACGGCGATGGAGGGCATTCTCATCCCCGTTCTTGAGCCCATCCTGAATCCCCTTTGGACGCTTCTGTTCATGGGGGAGCGGGTCGGCCCCTGGGCGCTATTGGGCGGGGTCGTGGTGATCCTCTCGATCATTTTCCGTGCCGTCATGGATTCCCGGAGGAGCGTCCCCACGGTCTGACGGGCGGGCCGGGCCGCTCAAATGGAGGGGGTGGCGTTCCTCCCAAGAGAAGATGCATGCTGAAGAACATCCTCCGGACATTTTATAAAGACGGCCACATGCGACCGCAGGTCTCCAGCTTCATGAAATATATGGGGCCGGGCCTGCTCGTGACCGTCGGCTTCATCGATCCCGGCAACTGGGCTGCCAATGTGGCGGCCGGCTCCACGTACGGCTATGCTCTCCTTTGGATGGTGACCCTGGGCACGGCCATGCTCATCCTGCTGCAGCACAACGCCGCGCATCTGGGGATCGTTACCGGGTATTGCATTTCCGAGGCGGCAACCCGGCATCTCAAACCGTGGGTATCCCGAACGGTTCTCTCTTCGGCCGTGCTGGCCGCCGCAGCCACGGCGATGGCGGAGATTCTCGGGGCGGCCATCGCCCTTCAGATGCTTTTCCGCCTCCCCATCAAGATCGGCGCCCTCCTGACCCTTGTGGTTGTTTTCACGCTGATTTTAACCAATTCCTATTCCCGTCTGGAGAAATTCATCATCGGCTTTGTCTCGCTGATCGGTCTCGCGTTCATTTTCGAACTCGTCCTGGTGCAGATTGCATGGCCAAGGGCGGCCGTCGGCTGGGTCATGCCGCGCATACCCCAGGGATCGATTCCGATCGTCATGAGCGTGCTCGGGGCCGTGGTCATGCCCCACAACCTTTTTCTCCATTCGGAGATCATCCAGAGCAGGCAGTGGCATGTCGAGGCTGAGCCGGTCATCGCCCGCCTATTGAAGTATGAGTTTCTGGACACCCTCTTTTCGATGATCGTCGGCTGGGGGATCAACAGTGCGATGATTCTGGTCGCCGCCGCCGTTTTTTTCCATGCCGGCACGGTCGTCACCGATCTTGTCCAGGCGGAATCGCTGCTCCGGCCCCTTCTGGGGAATGCCGCCGCCACGGTTTTTGCCGTTGCGCTGCTGTTTGCCGGGGTCGCATCCAGCATCACCGCCGGCATGGCGGGGGGGAGCATCTTTGCGGGGATGTTCGGTGAACCTTACAACAGCGGGGATCGCCATACACGGCTTGGGATCGGCCTCACGCTGGTGATCGGCACGGCGGCGATCTTCGCGGTAGACAATCCCTTCAACGGCCTGATTCTCTCCCAGATCCTGCTAAGCGTCCAGCTCCCCTGGACCATATTCCTGCAGATCCATCTGACCTCGTCGAAGAAACTGATGGGGAAACACGCCAACGACCGGACGGGGCGCGTCATGCTCTGGGCCGTGGCCGCCGTCGTCGTGGCGTTGAACGGAATGCTGCTCTGGAGTTATTTGAAATGATCTGTCCCGCAAATGAGCCGTCTGATGGTCAGCCTTGACGATTTCTCCGTATAAAGTTCCTCTGCTGCGTTTGGCCGCCGCACTTCATGTGCGTCACGGATTCGCTTTCCATGTCACCTCGCGCATGATTTTGTTTGAATCGAACTCTCCAGGCGCCTGACCCACATGGAGAAGGTGAACGTCAGGCAGTCAAAACCCTCTTGACACACAAGATCCTTCTTCATATACTCTCACCGCGAAAAAGGAAGTTCTTATCAATGCTTCGGCGGCGTTCCCCACTGCATCTGTCTGGAGACGGCCCACCCGGCCAAATTCCCCGATGAGATCCGGGAACTCCTGGGGATCAATCCCGACCTCCCCCAAAGCATGAAGGATATCGATGAGCGATCGGGACACCCGGCGTTCCTCTCCGCCGGTTGCGGCTAATTCAGGATCTATCTGAAAGGAAATCTGCAAGTTGCGGATTGAAGACGCCGATGGCGACAGGGGGGTCGGCGGGAAAGAAGAGGGATTTATGAAGCTTTTTTTTCGATATTTCATCTTCATCTCGAGTATCTTTCTTCTCACATCCTTCATGGTTGAAAGCTCCGCTTCCACCAGTTCTGAAAGGAAATTGATCATCACAGGTACGGGATCGAGCATCGGCACCATGCGACGGATGGCCGAGGGTTTTCAAAAGAAACACCCCAACGTCACTGTCAATGTACTCTCTGAAAGCGGCCATGTGCCTTTGCCGCGAATCACCGGAAAGTGAGGTGAAGCGCCTTTGGATTCCCGGCCTCTGCAATCGAAAGCACCCGCCACAAGGATCATGAAGCTCCTGGGGGCTCTGGCGGCGTGCATTTTCGCCATTGCAATCCCTTCTTGGTACTATATGCTTTCGGTATTCGAGATACGGGATTCTCTTGCGTTAGAAACCGCCTTTCTCGCAAAATCCGTCGAAAAAGTCATCCAGACCCGGCCGGATATGTGGGAGTTCGAAAGTGTGAGATTGCTGGAGATTGTCTCGCAACCCACGCACCATGGAAAACCGTGTGAAAGGATCATTCGCACTGCGGCGGGAACAGTGGTCGCGAAAACCGATATTGAAACGAGACGCCCGGTTGTCTCGACTTCGGTGGTTCTCTTTGACTCAGGACGACCTGTCGGTTCGATCGAAGCCAGACATTCCATCCGCAAACCGGTCGTCTTTACGTTGCTTTTGGGGCTCCTCAGTTCGTTTCTCGGCGCCCTGATCTATTTCATCTTCCGCACCTATCCGATCAAAAAACCGGACAGCGCCTTGGCCGATCTGCAGCGGGCGGAGGGGGAGCAGCGCCTAAGCCGGGAGATCGCCGAGCGGCTATCCGAAGAGACGGCCGTCATCGCCGATATCGGGCGGCTGATCGGCTCCACGCTGGACATCGACGCGGTGTACGAGAGATTCGCCGCCGAGGCCCGAAAGCTGATCCCCTTTGACAGGCTTTCCATTAACCTGTTCAATTTTCAAGAGAACACCGCCCGTAATGCCTATGTTTACGGAGAGGATGTCCCTGGGCGAAGACCGGGGGAATCTTACCCTCTGACGGGGACGGTGAGTGAGGCGGTAATACGGGCGCGGACCGGCCTGATCATCCAGCTGGCGAGCCTTGAAGAGATGGCCCGCCTGTATCCCACCAGTATCGTCTCCACCTTTCAGGCGGGGCTACGCTCCATGATGAGCGTTCCACTGATCTACCGGGATACGGTGATCGGCGCCCTGCACTTCCTGTCGAAAATGCCAAATTCCTACCCCGAGCAGGATCTCCGGCTGGCGGAGAGGATCGGGGCGCAGATTGCCGGGGCGATCGCCAATGCGCAGCTCTTCGCCGAACTGAAGGATACGGGGAATTCATTGCGGGAGAGCGAGGGGCGGTTCCGCGCCCTGGTCGAGCAGGCGGCGGTGGGAGTGGCCGAGATCGAAATGAGTACGGGCCGTTTCTTCACGGTGAACCGTCGCCTTTGCGAAATGGTCGGCCGAACGGAGGAGGAGATGCTGGCCGCCACCTTCCAGGCGATCACGCATCTGGAGGATCTCCATCTGCATGAGGAAAAAACAGCGCTGCTGGCGGCCGGGAAGATCGGGCACTACAGCCTGGAGAAGCGCTACCTCCGGAAGGACGGGGAGAGCGTCTGGGTGAACATCACGGTATCGCCTCTCTGGAAGCCGGGGGAAAAACCCGGACGCAACATGATCGTGGTTGAGGACATCACCGAGCGCAAGCGGATGGAGGCGGAGATGCGGGAGATGTCCCTGCGGGACCTGCTCACAGAGCTGTACAACCGGCGCGGATTTATCACCCTTGCGGAGCAGCAGCTCAAGGCCGCAAGCAGAGCCCAAAGGCCGCTGCAGCTCACATTCATCGATTGCGATCGCCTGAAATGGATCAACGATACGCTGGGTCATAAAGAAGGGGACAAGGCCCTGATCGATACGACGCATATTCTCCGGCAGACGTTCCGGGAATCGGACATCATCGCCCGCTTGGGCGGCGATGAATTCGCCATCCTTTCCATAGATGCCGCGGATATGAATCATGAAGACTTTTCGCGGCGCCTTCAACAACACATCGATGCATATAATGCAAAAGAATTCCGACAGTACAAGCTCTCCCTGAGTTGGGGCACGGCCATCTACAACCCTGAATCCCCGATCACTCTGGACCAACTGATATCGGCAGCCGACGAGTTGATGTACGCCCAGAAAAAAGCCAAATCAAACCGGTTGAATTGAGGAGTGCATCATGACAGACGAGATCGATCTGAAGACACAGGAAACCGCGAAGAGGCTCTTCGGCGGCGGCGTCAAAATGGATCCCCCCTACCGGACATGGAAGGCGTTCGACCGGGATCTGGCCAACGATTTTTCCCGATTCATCACGGGAAATCTCTACTCCCGCACCGTCCTGACCCCCCAGGAGCGGCAGATGGTCGCCTGCGCGGTCCTCGCGGCAACGCGCTCCGGTGACGAGCTGAAGCTTCACGTGAACGCAGCCCTCAACGTAGGGTGCGACCCAAAGAAGCTGACCGAGCTCTTCTTCCAGGTGGCGACCTACGCCGGCATGCCCGCCGTCAACGAGGCATTGGCGGTCTATCGCGACGTTCTCACGGAACGGGGTGAATGGCCGATTCAAAAGTGAAGTTTTAGAAATTCTTCAGCCGGCATGGCGAAACCATTTTAAAAAGTCTTTGAAAGCCGGCAGATGGAATCCGCTTTTTCTGTATGAGCTTTTAAAGACTTGATATATGGAAAAGCACAGAAAATGTGGAGATATCTGGAAACTTTAGAATAACTTGCTAGCAACAGAGAGAGCTATTGAAAACCATATTCATAGAAAACGACCTGTCCAGCTTCGCAGACTTCCATGATACGGAATGGTTTTCCAGGCTCTTTGCTGCAGTTGACGGATCTGATTTGGAAGCACCAGTCGAGGACTTTGCTGCACATTGGTGGGGTGCTTCGAGGTCCTTCGTATTGCCGTGGCTGTACGTAAACGGCATCTATGATGCGGTTGACAGCACTGTTCCGATAATCGGGAAATCTAGACAAGATTTATGGAATGAATACCTTCAAGTGAATGCATTCAATGCATCTTTGTGGAAAATCGCCGAAGGTTCCTTTTGCGCGATCTACTACGCTTACGAGAACCTTCTCGTCCGAATTCTTGCAGAAACAATTGGTAGGCACATTCGTGTGACAGACAGGGATTTCAACAAAGAGTTAATTGGCGCGTATGGGTCGGCGTTTGCGAATCGGTTCTGGACCGCGAATTTCATATCGGTGTCGCGAGAAATTCGCAACTGCATAACGCACAATAGCGGCAAAGCTACTGAGCGGCTACGGGGTATGAAGCCTCGTCCGATGATTGAAAAAGACGACGTTCTTATTTCAGCAAGCGACGTCAGAGCACTCTATACGCACTTGAAGCCGGTAGCACGCGAAGTGATCGACCAATCTCTTCGTAGACTTAATGCTTTTCGGCGATAGACGAGGCGAAGGAGTTGCTAACACGAGCGTGGAGCCGGACACGAATAAGACTTCGTGTCGCTCACGCTCCATGTTGAGGCAATGACGGATATGCAGTTGACGATTATGTGGGTATTATAGTATTAAACCAAAATGGCGATACTTCGAAACGCAGTCGATTTGAAAAAATTCAATCCTGAGGCGGCTTTTCCCTTTCAGTTGAGGCCGCAGGATTTCCAGATGGCAATGCAAGATGTCTATGACTTCTTCTATGATGTCAACTCCAACTTGGCTCGAAAGGGGCTGCAGAGACTGGACGATATGTTGCGTCCCGCAATAATGTCAGGTGTGCTGTCGGACATGCTTTCCGCCAGTCTTGCCAAGCATTCACGTGTTCTCACCGAAAACCGCTATTTTAACGGTCACCCCGATTTGATTGTACGGGGTGTCTACATTGGCAACGCCGTCAAGGCCGGAACAGAGGGTGTTGAGATAAAAACTACCAGAAAAGCGGGAGGGGCAGTTGACACCCATGGAGCAAGAGATCAATGGATGTGCGTTTTTGTGTATGACATAGATTCGCAGACAGAGCCTGCTTTTGACCGAGACCCCATGTCATTCAGGGAAGTCTATCTCGGGCAGGTAGTAATATCGGATTTCCGGAAGAACCCCCGCAGTGAACTTGGCACTCGAACTGCAACCCTTCACAAGGACGGCATTCAGAAACTCAGGGAAAACTGGATATACCGTCTTTAGTGTTGTACGTTTGGCGCGAGGCGGCTCAGCCTGGGGATGGAGTCGCAGGCCATCTTGAAGAAATGCTCGTCTTTCTCAATTCCGATACTTTCATATCCCACCGCCTCGGCTGCGGCTAACGTCGATCCTGCTCCAGCAAAAGGATCGAGGATTGTCCCTTTCCCCATAGGAAGCACCGCGTGAACAACCTGCCGGAGGAAAGCCTGTGGCTTCAGACTTGGGTGCGGAGCTAAGTTCCTTTCTACCTTCCTTGTCGGCGCGGACGATATCACATCTCCGAAGGGTCTTTCCGAAGACGGCCTGCGGAACCCTCCGGTACCCCACTTCCTCAGGTTATCCTGTACCCTGCCTTCAATCGGTTTTCGATAAACGAGCCACGGCTCCCACATGGAGCGGGGCATTACGCTGATATTAGGGAATTCGTCGTGTGCAGCCTTAGGGCGATCACCCCCTCGCAGAGTCATGGTAAGGCGAATAATCTCACCTCGTCGTTCCAGACCGGCATCCGATAACGACCCAGAAACTATATATGATAACAGTGGATTGGATGCAACTACAACATGTGCACCGGGGACTATCTTCGGTAAGAGTAATCTTGCCCAATTCAAAAAAAACATTCTCACGTCCTTGAGTTGCTGGGCGCTCAACGTGGTGAATCTTGGAAGGGGACTTCTTGTGTGCCCATCGAAAGACGGCGGGATTCGCCAAACGCCACCCTTCCCATTTCGTAGCTTATTCTGTTGTTCGGCTGAGTACTCGTACAGGCCGTAAGGTGGGTCAGTAACAACAGCTTGAAAGCTGTTATCCTCTTGTTGTTCTATCCAATCGAAGCAGTCAGCATGGAAAATCGTAGACTTACCAAATTTCACGGGGTCTCGCCAAATCTGCGTCTCAAAAAGGTTCCGCTGAGCGCTTCGGGCAGCCACAGTCTGCACGGTATAGACTCCGCGAGTCTCGCGGACAAATAAATCTGGCGTGTTAAGGCGGAGATACGAACGAACCGATGATGTTGGCGTGGGTCCAATCATTTGACCTACACGATTCTCAATTTCCTTGACAGAAAGAGGGCGTGAGGTTAACGATAAAACATGAACAATTGCATCCCTCACTTGTCCGGGAGCATTTCTGAGTTGTTCTTTAGCCATGGCTAATGGTATTAGACGTCTCGACGTCTTTTGTCAAGCAGTTTTTTGAGGGAAAAAGGTACATGCCCCAACAAGGCAACTTGCGTCTTAGCGCACGCCTATGAATCTTCCAAAGCATCAGCACTGGGTTCCCCAATTTTATCTTCGGCACTTTGCTACGCCCGAAACCCGGGGTAACGAAGATGCGCAGGTGTGGATCTTCTCGAAGGAGGAAGCGGACGGCGACGAAACCTTGACGAACGTCAGGAATGTCTGCGGAAAGAGGTACCTTTACACCCCGTTCGACGAATCCGGAGAACGCGTTTGGAACTTTGAGAAGAAGCTTGACGGTCTCGAAACAACAATGGGGCTGATTTGGCCCGATCTCGCGAATGGTTTTATTGACATCGGCAATTCGACTCTACGCAAGGGCGTTTCGCTCTTCGTGGCAGTGATGCACCTACGGAACCCAGAGGTCAGATGGTTTGTAGAACATTTGCACCACCGCTTTGTGGAGGCTTACGAAGAGATGCCTATCAGGCCAGACGGGAATCCGGACGTATGCTCAATCGAAGTCGATGGAACGACCTACCCATTCGATCCAAGTGACTGGAATGAATATCGAGCATGGGGTAAAAACGATCACGACCGCTTCTTTGTCCATGTTATCGAGTCTGAAGCAGTGCGCATCGCGGAACTTCTTATGCGAAAGCGCTGGTCTATCGTCTTTTCAGAAGTGGATGTATTCGTCACATCCGATAGGCCAGTGGTGCTACAGCACCAATCGGGAGAGATGTTTGGTTTTGGTACACAGAACGCAATAGTCACATTTCCTCTGTCACCGAGGAGGCTTCTGGTAATGGACGACTTGCACGAGGAACCAGCCAATCAGTACTACCCGCTCAAGCGGTCAAACGTAGGCTCCTTCAATCAAAATATCTGGAGCAACGGCAGCCGTTTTATGATCACGGGTCGTCCAGTTCACGAAGTGCTCGCTGAGATACTGGCGTGGGCAGACGTACATCATAGCAGAGGCGCATAACAAATAAGGATTGAGGCGATGCGGAGCTTCGTTTCAATCCCGGGTTCAAGGTAAGCCGGTGGTTTAAGGGCAATGCTTCGAGAGGGAACTGGTCGGGCTGATGAGAGATGATCATTTTCCCATCCCCAAAAGGGGCGATTTGACGTTTTCATGACAAGGGCCAGGAGACGTTTTAGAGAGAGCCCGATTGCACTGCGGGCCACGGCTCAACCCCGCGTTTGCCGCGAAATGACTTGACATCACAATAACGTTGGCGTACCGTATGTCGTACGATAAGGAGATTGAAAAGAATGACAACGTTATCGGCATCAGAGGCAAGAAAACGGCTGTACAATCTGGTTGACGAGGTAAAGGAGACACACGTACCGGTCCAGATCGTAGGAAAGAGAAGTTCAGCCGTTCTTGTTTCCGAGGAGGACTGGAGGGCAATAGAAGAGACCTTATATCTCCTGTCGATACCAGGGATGCGGGAATCTATCAAGAAGGGCCTCAAAATCCCCGTAGAAAAGTGCGATGAGGCGCCCGGATGGTGAGTTGGCGTCTGGTTTTCACAAAGCAGGCAAAAAGAGATGCGAAGGAAATAGCACAATCCGGCTTTAAACCTCAGGCCGGTCGCCTGTTGGACTTACTAAAGGAAGACCCTTACCGGAATCCCCCGCCATATGAGAAGCTCGTGGGAGATCTTTCCGGCGCCTATTCCCGAAGAATCAACATACAGCACCGCCTGGTCTACCAAGTTCTCGATGACATCAAGACGGTGAAAGTTATCCGGATGTGGACGCACTATGAATAGCGATTATAACAGAACGTCCACAATCCCGACTTTAATTATGGCGAATTCGCCACAATTAGAAGTCAGGCAGGACTCAACAGCACCCTGATTCCCGAATACGTCAAGGATTACGTTTCTTTTAACGAGATGGCTTTGACGGTGATCTATGGTAGAGGACGGACCCATGAGCGGCAACAATCGATCCGACATCGCACCCGGCATGCGGGTGAGAGTGGTCCGGAAAGAGGATCAGCGAAGCGGCGCCCTCACGGAAGGGGTCGTCCGTGATCTGCTAACGAAATCGCCCCACCACCCCCACGGCATCAAGGTGCGCCTGGAGGGCGGCATCGTCGGCCGGGTGAAAGAGATTTTGGGTGTCTGAAGGGCGCCTTCGCCCTTAACCCCCGGGGCAAGCTCTATACGGAGGAGAACGTCAAGGACCGTCTGGCCGTGCGGGATCTCCTGAGCGAACTGCGGGACGGCGGCCTGATGACGGGCGGACCGCCGGCCTTCGGGAAGAAGGACTGCCAGGCCTTTGCCGACCAGCTCGATCGTTTCCTGATCCGCCGGTTGAAAGGGGAAAGGGACTAAACGGCTTGGTGGCGGCCCTTTCGCCGGAC
>CAKKRN010000118.1:12527-16036 GCA_919902745.1 Syntrophaceae bacterium
GCCGGTTGAAAGGGGAAAGGGACTAAACGGCTTGGTGGCGGCCCTTTCGCCGGACCAGTTTCGTGCAGCAGGTTATTCGGGAGTCGCCTTCGGCAGGTTCCCGATGATGTTCCGTCATCTCGCACTTTGGGGCTACATTATTGAAGCGCGGCCATAGGCTTGGGTTAGCCGAGAATCGAGGCTGCAGGGAGGGTCGCTAACCCTGCAATCGAGCGGGACTGGCCGATAATGCTATGGCCAGCCCTTCAATTTGGGCGTTTCTGAGGGAGCGTAACGGCTCATGAATGCGAACACGGCACGCAACAAGGGCGCCCGTAGTGGGGAGCGGGAGACCCGCCTGATTCTCGCTTTCTCCGCATGGCAACTCGTGCTGCATCTGTGGCAGTGCGTTGAATCGGGTGATCCGCGGCTCTGGATGCCTCACGCGGTCGCGTACCTGCACGACCTTCTGCTTCTTGGAGCACTGATGATGGTCGCCTGGGTTGTGCGCCGCTTCGCTCCCAACAGCCTTCGAGCCGGCGGCGAGATCTTGTCTGTGGCCATCCTGTTTATCGCCGGGGCGCTCCTGGCGATCTATCCGCAGCTCCTTCGTGAGTATCTCGCATTTCCCGTCAACGTTCTTGCAGCCGGTGGAGGGAGCGCTCGCGTGCTGCTGACGGAATACCTCGGACTGTGGCGGTTGTGGCCAGCCGGGGTCGCCTTCGTCATCGCCGCCGCAGCGCTCGTTGCGCGCGTTCGATTACCGGAGTGGCGCCGCGCCCGCCTCCTCCTTTGGACCATCGTTGTTGCGTTAGGAATCGTGACCCTCCCTCGGTCGCCGCACCCATTCCTCCACAGTCTGAAGGAAGAAGCGGTGGCCCTGGTTGCACGAAGCGAACGCGTGGTTCCGTCTCTACGGCGGCCGCCACGGAGGACAAATGCGGCTCCGGCAGCGACGCGGTCATTGCTTGAAACGAGTAAGTCGCTGACCGCGGACCATGTGTTTCTCATCGTTCTGGAGGGTGTGACGTCGGCTGACTTCGAAAATGCATTCCTCAATGCGAATTCGAAGTTCTTTGCTCGAGTAAGCGATCGTGCCGCCTTCTTCCGCCGGTACTACGCAACCAATCTGGACTCCTATACGAGCCTCATCGCCATGCTCACATCGGTGCAGGTCCCCTATCGGGCCTATGCCGACGAAAGCCTGTACGGCGCCGTCAATCAGACAGCGAATC
The DNA here is from genome assembly GCA_919902745.1 of Syntrophaceae bacterium. Taxonomy (GTDB): domain Bacteria; phylum Desulfobacterota; class Syntrophia; order Syntrophales; family UBA5619; genus UBA5619. The sequence continues at coordinate 13,742 of CAKKRN010000118.1, forward strand.
TGACACGCTCCCTCCGAGATCTCGGGTTCTTCACCCTGTTCGTCAGCACCTACGCGCATCAACCGTTCGTGCCGACCCGAAATGATTGGGATCGGGTGCTGGATCGTGGTGATCTGCCTTCTCTCGAGGGATGGGTATCGCTCGGGTCGAGCCGCATGGAAGCGGCGACGGAGGACCGCGCGGCGCTCTCCACTGTCGTCGATACCGCCGCTGCGCACCCCAGGACGCTCGTATTGCATGAACTAGTCTACGGCCACTCGACGGAATGGCGGGCGAAGACAGGTCAGACCCAGCTGGCCTACTACGATGCCTACCTGCGCGATCTTCTCGATCGGCTCGAGGCCAAGGGGCTGGGTCCGCGCAGCTTGCTTGTGATCGTCTCGGATCACGGTGACCGGGCGAAGGTCTCGGTGGCCGAGAACTACCGGGTCCCGCTGCTGGTGGTAGGAGCTCGTGTTCCGCCGGGCGGCGATACGGAGTTTCGCTCGCATTTGGATCTTCAGAGCATCGTGGTTTCGTACCTGACCAAGACCGGTCTGCCGCCACCTCGTACGGAGACGTATGTTGTCGGTTCGACTGAACGGTGGGTATACGGAGCCATCAAGGCAAACGGCGAATACCTCTTCATCGATGACGAACCCGGCGCAGTCCTGTCCGTGCGTGGTGGTCTCGATGCATCCAGGCTGCGTGAGACGTTTCAATCATCACTCAACGAGTTCGGTGCGCTTTTTGGGCAGTGAAGCTGAGGTGTCACCCCGTGCCTGGTGGTGCAGCCAGATCGCACAAGATGAAAGGATTACCCATAGAGACGCCCCCGCGGGTGCGCCTCAGGTCGTGTGTGCCAGGCATGGAACAGAGCGAGCGAGGTGAAAGTCCTCGTGCGAGGTATAAGCGGAGCCGAGGGCTAGGAGAAGGACAAGGGCGTCGCCGCGAGGCTACTCCCTATCCCGATTATGCTGCAAGATAAATAAGGATGGAGAGGCATATGATAATCAAACATAGTGGAATTGAACCAAAAATTGACCCTTCATCTTACATTGCCCCAACTGCGGTTGTCATTGGCAATGTCAGTATTGGTGCGGGGGCAAAAGTTATGTTTGGAGCTGTCATTAATTCTGAAGGTTCAAGAGTAACAATCGGAGAGGGAACAATAATTTCTGAAAATGCCGTAATACGAGCAACGGCGGATGGGAATAAAGAGCATTTTGTTGCTATTGGCGAGAGTGTATTCATTGGTCCACATGCGACAATTCTCGGCGGCGTGTTGGAGCCTTGTTGTTATATCGCCACCGGCGCGACTATTTTGCATGGAGCTAAGGTTTCTTCCGGCTCGGTAGTTGCTGTCGGTGCCTTAGTTCATGCCAATGCGGTAGTTCCAAAAGATTTCTTTGTGCCGCCTTACAGTACCGCCTTGTCTACCAAGTGCTCGATGACATCAAGACGGTGAAAGTGATCCGGATGTGGACACGCTATGAATAGCGAGAGCGAGGGCTTTCGCTCATCTCGGCTTGTCTGCCGTGATCCAGGAACGGAAATGGCCGCTGCGGCGGATCGATGCGGAAAGGCCGCGTGTCTTCATCACGGCGCCGATGGCCTCCGGCGTCCGGAAATGGCTCTCCATGAGCAGAAGCTTCTCGGCGATAGCGACGAGCTTCACGGCAGGCAGGGTCAGATCCGGCTCCTCGATCAGGATTCTCCCGCCGGGTTCCAGGACGCGAACCAGCTCCGCGATCGCCTCATCCATGCGGGAAAAGTGGTGAAGGGCGTCGATGACGATCACCCGCGCGAACGCCCCGTCGGGGAAGGGCAGCTCCTCTGTACGGGTGCGCACCGTCTCGATGCCCTCTTTTGCCCTGGCGCGGCGGAGCATCCCTTCGGAGAGGTCGGCCACGACGACGCCGCCAACGAAAGGCCGGAGAAAGGAAGAGACCCGACCCGTGCCGCCCCCGGCATCGAGCAAACGGCCCTGGACGGGCAATCCAAGCATGTTTGCAAGCCTGTCCGCGTCCGGCCGGCCGATGAGGCGGTCGTAGGCAAAGGCGATCAGATCAAAATGCCGGTTCCGCAGGTCTGTTAGCAAATTTTCTCCTTTTCATCACGGTGGGGTTCGTCATTTGTCCCCATCTTTTCGAATCAATCCGACCGTCAGGTCCTCCGCTCGGCAAACCCCGCCTTGCCAAACCGGTTCTGATCGGATAACTTGAGCAGTGCTTATAAAACAATTTCTTAAAAATGGAAACGGAATGAATCCTACCATTCGGGAAGAAAATGCCATCCTTCTGGTTCACCCACCCG
>CAKKRN010000119.1 GCA_919902745.1 Syntrophaceae bacterium
AAACTCGGCGACTTCGTTTATTCAGTGACCGGCGAATCGGTCGACCGGCCGGGCGTCCTAAAGTCCGCATCAGAAATCAGCGTGGGCCATCATAGGCCATTCCCCCGAAAAGTCAACGAATTCTTGTATCGCACTCCCGGGAAGGGTGGGGGGAAGAGGCCCCGGAACAGAACCGCCGTGGATGTTTTCGACATTTTTGTCGATTTCCGGTCACGACCGGTTTCAGCATGCAAATGTCTATTCTCAATCAATTTCTACGGTATCTCGCCCGGAGACAGTGACGTTTCTTGCCGCACGTTCCATGCCCCCGAAGATGGCGTCAAAACAGAATTCACGGAAATATTATCTTATTTCAATGTATTGCAGATGTCCGGAACTACTGGCACGGGAAATGCATTCTCTTACAACCGAAAGCACCTGTTGACTGAACGCGGGCACGATCAGCCGACAGTAAAATGACCAAAGGAAAACCGACGGGTTTTCCAACTCCTGATTGCGGGGAGGCTCTCGGAGCCTCCCCGTTTTTTTGCATCAATCATGCCGGACATCGCAGCATCTCCATCACCGGGAAAGTTTCCCCTCCCCTTGAGCGCCACTCCTCACCCACCGCGGGGCAGGCGGTTCGGCAGAAATGACGTTTCCGGCAATCACGCCTCATGATTTCCGCTGCTTTACGGCATTGGCCTCCCGGATTTGCCGCCACTGTTCGATCCGCTCCCCGATGATCTTCTCATACCCCCGATCGGTCGGCCGGTAGAACCGGCCCCCCTTCCCCCGGAGTTCATCCGGCAGGTACTCCTGCGGGATATAGGCGTCGGTAAAATCGTGGGCGTAGAGGTACCCCTTGCCGTAGTCCAGCTCTTTCATCAATCGGGTTGGGGCGTTCCGGATGTGGAGCGGAACGGGGAGGGTCCCCGTCTTCTCGATCGTCGCCCGGACCTGGCCGTAGCCGGCGTAGAGGGCGTTGCTTTTCGAGGCGGTTGCGAGGTAGACGACCGCCTGCGCGAGGGCCAGCTCTCCCTCGGGGGAGCCGAGGAAGTGATATGCCTGCATGGCGTCGATGGCCACGGTCAGCGCGCGCGGGTCGGCGTTCCCGACATCCTCGGAGGCAAAGCGGATCAGCCGCCGGGCGATATACAGCGGATCCTCTCCTGCCATCAGCATCCGGCCGAGCCAGTAGAGGGCCGCGTCGGGATCGCTCCCCCGGAGGCTCTTGTGGAGGGCGGAGATGATGTTGTAATGCTCCTCCCCGCTCTTGTCGTATTGGAGGGCCTTTTTCTGGATCGCCTCTTCGACAAAGGCGCGGGTGACCCGACGGCCGCTCTCCGCTGCCTTGTCCGCAAGCGAGACCGCCGCTTCAAGGCTGTTCAGGGCGGCGCGGGCGTCCCCATCCGCCGACCAGACGATGTGGGTCAGCGCCTCCGGCTCGATCTCGAGGCCGAGGGCGCCGAACCCCCGTTCACGGTCCAAAAGCGCGTTCCGGACGATCCGGGCAAGGTCCTCTTCGGTGAAAGGCTTGAGGGTAAGGACGCGCATCCGGGAGAGGAGCGGCGAAATAACCTCGAAAGAGGGATTTTCCGTCGTGGCCCCGATCAGCGTGATCAGGCCGGTCTCGACATGGGGGAGGAAGGCGTCCTGCTGCGACTTGTTGAAGCGGTGAATCTCGTCCACGAAGAGGATCGTCCGGCGCCGGTGGAGCCGCCACAGCTCGGCGGCCTCATCAACGACGGCGCGGATCTCCTTCACGCCGGAGAGGACCGCAGAGAAACTGACGAAGTGGGATTTGGTCTCGCCTGCCAGAATCCGGGCGAGCGTCGTCTTCCCGGATCCGGGAGGCCCCCAGAAGATGACCGAGAAAAGGCGGTCTTCCGCAACGGCCCGCCGCAGGAGGCT
>CAKKRN010000120.1 GCA_919902745.1 Syntrophaceae bacterium
CCGCCGTCCTTCTGCTGATCCTGGCCGGCTATTTCTTCGTTTACGTGACGACCCCCCTCGATCTCGGCTACCACCTCGCCACGTCGCTGAACCGCCTCTTTCTCCAGTTGTGGCCGAGCGTCATTTTTCTGTTCTTCATGGCCGCCGGCGCTCCGGAGACGGCCGCTTCCGCGGGGGAGCGGCCCGGCCCCGGTTCCGCGCGGCCTAAAACAAGATCGGTAAAGGGGAATAAACCAAGATGAACTCGTAAAAAGTCCCCAAAACGGTCATACTGGCGAACCCCGGATCGGGGTCCGGGACAGGCGCCGGTATCCAGAGATGTAGATGTAGGGTGCGTTAGGCGGAAGCCGTAACGCACCAATAAAATGAGCGGTGCGTCAAGACGCACCCTACACATGGATTCCGGGTCACCCCGTACCTGATACGGGGCCGGAATGACAAAAGAGGCGAATTGCGACTTTTTTACGAGGCCGTCAAGGAAAGCAAGGGAGACGAAATGAATACAGCAAAAATTTTATCCGTCGTCATCCCCGTTTACAATGAAAGAGAAACGGTTCGGGAGATCGTCGAGAAGGTCCTGAATCTCGATTTTGTCGCGGAGATCATCGTCGTCGATGACGGCTCCACGGACGGCACGAGGGAACTGCTGGAACAGACGAAATTCGACGAACGGGTGAAGCGTTTTTTCACGACCGGAACCTTGGCAAGGGGGCGGCCTTGCGGACGGGGTTCGGCCACGTCACGGGAGAAATTGTCGCGATTCAGGATGCGGACCTGGAGTACGATCCGAACGAGTTTATCGAAATGATCCGCCCCATTCGCGACGGCGTGGCCGACGTCGTGTACGGCTCGCGGCTCTCCGGGGGAAAGCCGCAGCGGGCCCACCTCTTCTGGCACAAGGTGGGAAACGGCTTCCTCACGTTTCTGACGGATATTCTGTACAACACCACCCTCTCCGACATGGAGACCTGCTACAAGATGTTCCGGAAAGAGGTGATCGAAACCATCCGGATTCAATCCGACGGCTTCTCCGTCGAACCGGAACTGACGGCCAAGATATGTAAGAATAAACGGTGGCGCATTTATGAACTCCCCATCTCCTACTATGGCAGAAGCTATTCGGAAGGGAAAAAAATCACCTGGGTTCATGGGGTCTCCGCCCTCTGGACGCTTCTCAAATACCGGGTTATGGACTGAAGAAGGGGTTCGCGGCGTAAATTCGTTATTGACAACACGCGGATTTTGTTCTAAAGTCCGGCCGCTTTCGCAATCGGGGGTTTTGATGAAAATGGATGGGACGTCAAGAAAGGTCTCTCTTGATCGGGGTTTGCTTCGCCGAGGCCTCCTGTTGCGCCTCTCTCTTCTCGGGATGGGTCCAAGCCCATCACCCATCGCTTTCAGGAGATGATCGTCCCGGAAAATCAGCGCATCCCAAAGGCCATGGGTTAAAGATCCCTGGCCTTTTTTTTGGCGTATTTACTTGAGGAAAACGATATGTACGAAGTGATATGGCACGGCCGCGGCGGACAGGGCGTCGTCATCGCCGCGCAGATCCTCGCCGAATCGGCATATCTCCAGGGATTCAAGGGGGTCACGTCGGCCCCGACCTTCGGCCCGGAACGGCGCGGGGCGCCGCTCACGGCGTCGACCCGGATCTCCGACCACCCGATCCGGACCTTCTCCCAGATCGAGAAGGCCGATATCGCCGTCGTCCTCGATCCGTCGCTGTTCGGCATCGTCGATATTCTCGGCTCTCTGAAACCGCAGGGGCTGCTGTTGATCAACTCCCCGCAGAAGGCGGAAGAATTTGAGATCGATGGTTCTTGGAATATCGCCACGCTCGACGCGGCCGCAGTCGCCATCCGTTTCCATCTCATCAAGGAAGGGGCGCCGATGGTCAACACGCCGATGCTTGGGGTCTTCTCAAAGGCATCGGGTCTCGTCTCCCTCGAACACCTGGAGAAGGGGTTGAAGTGGAAACTCTCCGGCGGGGCGGCGGCGACGAATATCGCGGCGCTCCGAGCCGCCTACGAAGAGGCAAGCATCAGAAAATAGGGACAGAGCCCCTATTATTTCCGGAAATAATAGGGCTCTGTCCCTATTTTCCCTTAGGTGATTTATGGAACCAAAAGACGACAACATCTCCGCCATGTGCAAGCCGGCCGTCGGCGAGGCGGGGAAGACCGGGGACTGGCGGGACGCCACCCCGGTCATCGACCACGCGAAATGCATCGCTTCGGTCAAGAACCGGCCGGCCTGCTACCTCTGCTGGCTCTACTGTCCGGATGGGATCGTCACCGCGGGCATCCCCGTCAAGATCGATCTGGATTACTGCAAGGGGTGCGGCATCTGCGCGGAGGAGTGCCCCGCGAAGGCGATCACGATGGTGATCAACGAGGAGGTAAAAAAATGAGCGACGTCCAGATCATGACCGGCAATCAGGCCGCCGCTTACGGGGTCAAGCTCTGCAAGGTGCAGGTCATTTCCGCCTATCCGATCACCCCCTCGACCCCCGTCACCGAAACGATCTCGCAGTGGGTCGAGCGGGGTGAATTGAAGGCGGAATATGTTCGCGTGGAGAGCGAGCATTCGGTCATGACCGTCTGCGTTGCCGCATCCACCGTCGGCGCGCGGACCTTCACCTCGACCTCCTCCCACGGTCTTTTGTACATGTGCGAGCAGCTCCACTGGGCCGCGGGCTCCCGCCTCCCGATCGTGCTGGCCTGCGTGAACCGCGGCGTCGGCGCCCCCTGGTCCATCTTCAACGACCAGCAGGACTCCATCTCCCAGCGGGACACGGGATGGATCCAGATCTACTGCCGGGACAACCAGGAGATTCTCGATTCGCTGATCCAGGCCTACCGGATCGCCGAACAGGTTTACTGCCCCGTGATGGTCTGCTACGACGGCTTCGTCCTCTCCCACACGATGATGCCCGTGGAGATCCCCGACGCCGACCGGGTCGGCGAGTTTCTCCCCCCCTACAAGCCCCATACGATCCTCTGCCCGGAAGATCCCCGGAACATCAACCCGGTCATCTTCCCGTGGCAGAGGCGGGACGCGGAGGGGGTTCTCCGCGACGGCTACATGGACATGCGCTGGAAACTCCAGCACGCGCTGGAGGGGTCGAGGGATGTGATCGTGGAGGTTTGCCGTGAATACGCGGAACTCTTCGGCCGCGACCACGGCGGGATGCTCTGGACCTACAAGACGGACGACGCCGAAGTCCTCCTCGCCGGCATGGGGTCGATCGCCACGGAGGCGACGACGGCGGCGGACCTGCTCCGCGAAGGCGGCATCCGGGCCGGGGTGGTCGGCATCCGGGTCTACCGGCCTTTCCCCCGCGCAGAGGTCCGCGAGGCCTTCCATAAAACCCCGGCCATCGTCGTTTTCGAAAAGGACATCAGCTACGGCTACGAGGGGGCGCTCTCAGCCGACATCAAAGCGGCCCTGTACGGGATCGGCATCCAGACGCCGGTCCACAACTACATTGCCGGTCTCGGCGGCCGGGATGTCAAGGCCAATGAACTGGCCGAGGCCGTCCGTTCCTCCCTCGCGGCCATCGCCGGGGGAACCCGGGAGCAACAGACCTGGCTCAACTGCGTTACGGAGTGAGAAACGGGAGAATCAAAAATGCCGGAAAAACTCTTTAAGATTCACCAGGAAGAATACATGCTGCCGGGGAACCGCGCCTGTTCGGGCTGCGGGCTTTCCCTTGCCTACCGCTACGTGCTGAAGGCGCTCCGGGAGAACACGATCCTGACCATCCCGGCCAGCTGCCTTACGGTCCTCCACGGCCTCTACCCCACGACGTCGGTCGCCATCCCCAGCCTGAACTGCACCTTCGCCAGCACCGCGGCCTCGGCGTCGGGTCTGGTGGCGGGGCTTGCGGCGATGAACCGGAGCGACATCACGGTCGTCGCCATCGCCGGCGACGGGGGAACCTTCGACATCGGCATCCAGGCGCTCTCCGGCGCCGCCGAGCGGGGAACGGACTTCATTTTCGTCTGCTACGACAACGAGGGCTACATGAATACGGGGACGCAGCGCTCCAGCGCCACCCCGATGGGCGCCCTGACCACAACGACGCCGTTCCTC
>CAKKRN010000121.1 GCA_919902745.1 Syntrophaceae bacterium
CCTCATTCCTCAGGATTCGCGCGCCTTGCCTGCGGCCTTTTTACGAAGCCGTCTGATTTTAGCGGCTTTTCAGAATTTTTACGAGGTCGTCTTCATTAATTGGTTATCGGTCGGCTCTTATGAAACCACGGTTTGCAAAAATCCTCTTCGATCGGAAAGACCACGAGCTGATTAATTTGGTCCAGGAGGTTCTGAGCCGGGAGGCCTCCCGGAAAAACTTCAAGGATCTGCTCAATCCCTATCTGAACCCCCACGGCATCAAAGAGATGGCCGCCTCCCAAGGATTCCGCATCGCCTACGCGATGGCCAATCTGCTCCATTCCCTGGAAATCGGCAAGGCCGATGACCGTCTGAACGCATTGCGCGCCCTCCACGATGAGGTGCTGAACATCACCCACAGTTCACTGCGCCGGAATACGGCAAGGGTGCTCCTCCAGATCGTGAAGGAGTTGGTCCGGGTGCGGGGGGATTATGAAAGGCAGCTCGAACTGGCCCATGATTTTCGTGTGGCCACCTCGGGGAAACCGCGCCTGATCCGCGAGGAATTGAGGCGTTACCATCTCCTGGAGATGCCGGAAGAGTGGAACCAGATCGCCTTCGACGACCATGTCCACGACGCCAACACGAAAGGACGCAAAACCCCCACCCACCTGATCATGGATGCCTGGATCAAAGGGATCCGCCGCCTGACGGTGATCTACTATAATTTCGTGCCGCCGGAGGCCGCATCCGAGCTCCTCGACGCCGGCGAGATCATGGGAATCGCCATCCGCATCGGGGTTTCCATGGGCGCTCAGTTCCGGGGCCGGAATATCCGATTTATCTGGGTGCCGCGCGGATTCTCGGACGCCGGGGATTTTCTCTCTTTCCTGGCGGAACCGTCCGTTCGCGCCTTCATGGACGAAGGGCGCCAGATATCCGAATACCAGAAGAGCCATGTCATCGCGGTGCTGAATGAATTCAACCGAAAACACCGCACGGCCATCCGAGAAGCCTTCGGCGTTGAACTCCCGCGGCTCGAGTCGACCGATTTCCTCGCCTTTGTCGGCAGCGGCCAGGCGTCGATTCTCCATCTGGCGGAGTTTATCCATACCCACCTCCTGCCGCTGATGGAAATCCGCGTCTCCGAACTCAGGAACCGCTACGTCGAGGCGTCCGGTGAAGAACGCGAACGGATGGAGGCCCTGGCCGCCCGAATGCGGGAGCTCGATTCGGAAGCCATCGTCGAACAGTACCTCAGGCCGGTCCACAATCCATCCCTGCAAGATCGGTGGGGACATGATGCCGCATCGTGTCAAACCGGGGACATGATGCCTCATCGTGTCCCCGTGGCGGATGTACCGCCGCTTCTCCGACTCGCGCCTCATGAACTCATGCTGAAGCTCGATCAACTCCATACGGGATATCGGATCTGCCTCAACCTCAGCGATCTGGGCGTGGAAGACGTGCTGGAAATGCTCTATGACTGCAAGGGGATGATCACCCACATGGAGATCTTCAACCTCAAGGACCACGTCGCCGGAAAGACCATACATTACAAGGAAATCAGCGAATTGCAGACGGCCCTCAACGAAGGAAACGTCATCACGCTGAAAAAACTGATCCGCGGCATGATCCGGCGTCTCGAAGATTCGGACGAGGGGGACACTTTGCGGCAAGGTGTCCCCGACCGGATCACGAAGCTGACCGAGATCCTCCGCAATATTCCCGTTCTGCAGTCCCACTATCGAATCGTCCCCCTCAAGGCGAATATCGGCAGCGACTCCACCGGCCGGTCTCTGCACCAGTATGGCATGGGGCTGATCATCCGGGACACGCTGACCCCACGCGCACAAAGGGCGATCCGGCAAACCATGTTTCCAATGGCCTTCATCCTCCCCGTCCGGATGAAGGCCTATCCGCGAATAACCTATCTACCCTATTCCGCATCGGGGGCCATGAAGCAATGGTCCCAGCGCCTCCGCCTGCTGCCGGGGCTGCGGCGCCTCGGAGAACAGCGCGTGCGGGACTGGGAGATTCAGGAGAACGCAACACGGTTGGACACGCCGGGAAACATCATCGCCCTTGGAGGTCTGCACGAGGAGGGCGGCAATGAGCTCTATTTGGTGGAGAAAAAACCGCGGGTGCAACAGGGGGGGGCCTGGAGATACCTGAACAGCGGCGTCAA
>CAKKRN010000122.1:0-1532 GCA_919902745.1 Syntrophaceae bacterium
TGAGCGATCCGCCGAAACTGCCCACGGCGGTCCTCGCCCCGCTTACGATCACAACGTCTCTCATCAGTATCCGTCTCCTTTCCAAAGTTGACTCTCTCGTCAAAAGTCGTCATTTGCCTCTTTTGTCATTCCGGGCTTGACCCGGAATCCAGATGTAGGGTGCGTTAGCGAAAGCGTAACGCACCGAAATGAAGCGGTGCGTCAAGACGCACCCTACATCTAAACCCGGATCAGAATTGCGTCGCCCTGGGCGGCGCCGGAACAGATCCCGCAGACGCCCAGGCCACCGCCGCGCCGTCGGAGCTCATAGGCAAGCGTCATCAGGATCCGCGCCCCCGTCGCCCCGATCGGGTGACCGTAGGCGATGGCGCTCCCGTTGACGTTGACCTTCGCGAACATCTCCTCCTTCGTCATCCCCAGGATCGACCGGGCGCTGACAAGGACGACCGCGGCAAACGCCTCGTTGATCTCGACGAGGTCGATCCCGCCTATGGTCAGGTCGTTCTGCTCCAGGATCTTCCGGATGGCGAGGCCCGGGACCGTGGCGATGTCCTTCGGCGGCTGCGAAACCTCCGCGTAGTCAAGGATCGTGCAGAGGGGCGCGATCCCTAACTTCGCGGCCTTCTCGGCGCTCATCAGCAGGCAGACGTCCCCCCCGTCGTTGACCCCGGGGGCGTTTCCGGCGGTGACGCTCCCCGGCAGGCCGGTGACCGTGCTTGCGTGGCCGAAGACCGGCGGCAGCTTGGAGAGCCCCTCGATTGTCGTCTCCGGCCTTGGGCCCTCATCCTGACTCAGTACCGAAATTTTCTTCCCTTCCCGGATCTCGACGGGGAAGATCTCGTCGTCCAGCCGCCCCGCCTTCATCGCGTCGACTGCGGCCAACTGGGAATGGAGCGCCCACGCGTCCTGGTCCGCGCGGCTGAAGCCGAACTCGTCCGCCACCTCCGAGCCGTGGAGCGCCATGTGGCGGTTGTAGAAGGCGCACCAGAGGCCGTCGTTCACCATCAGATCCAGAACGGGGCGCGAGGGGAGGCCCATCCGGCTTCCCCAACGCATCTCCGTCAGGCCGAAAGGGGCGTTGGTCATGCTCTCCTGGCCGCCGGCGATGCAGATGTCGGCCCGCCCGAGCTGGATCATCTGGCAGGCGAGATCGACCGTCTTGATCCCGGAGGAGCAGACCTTGTTCACGGTGATGCTGGGGACCGACTCGGGAAGCCCCGCCAGGATCGTGGCCTGGCGGCTGGGGACCTGGCCGGTTCCGGCGGCGACGACCTGTCCCATGAAGACGTAGTCCACGTCGCCAGGTCGGACCTTGCCGTTCGTCCGGCGGAGGAGCTCCTGGATCGCCAGGGCGCCAAGCTCGGGTGCGGTGAATTCCTTCAGCGCCCCGCCGAAGCGGCCGTAGGGGGTCCGGCAGGCCCCGACGACCACGACCTCCCGGAGGCCCGGGGAGGGCTTTTTCTTCCGGCCCATCGTCGAAAAATCGGGCTTTCTCTGGCCGAGTCCCGCCACGGGAAGCCCGGCGTATTTCT
>CAKKRN010000122.1:1632-4243 GCA_919902745.1 Syntrophaceae bacterium
ATTCTCCAATCTCCGTGACGAATTCGATCTCGCGCGGGACCTTGTACGAGGAGAGGTAGGTCCGGCAGTGTTTGAGCAGCTCCCGCTCCTCGATCTCCATGCCGGGTTTTTTCACGACGACGGCCTTGACGATCTCCCCCCGCAGCAGATCCTCCTTGCCGATGATGCGGGCCTCCTGCACCGCGGGGTGGAGGCCGAGGACGATCTCGATCTCCCGGGGATAGACGTTGAATCCGCTCGTGATGATCATCCGCTTCTTCCTGCCGGTGAGGAAGATGTAACCGTCCCCGTCCATCCGTCCGAGGTCGCTCGTATGAAGCCAGCCGTCCCGGATCACCTGGGCGGTTGCCTCCTCGTCCTTGTAATAACCCTTCATGACGTTTTCGCCCCGGAGGATCAGTTCGCCGACGGTCTCCCGCGGGAGCTCCCGGCCCTCCTCGTCGACGATTTTCGCGGCGACGCCGGGAATGGGAATCCCGATGGAGCCGGGCTTCTGGGGCATGTCGAGACGGCTGAAGGAGGAGGCGGGCGACGCCTCGGTCAGGCCGTAGCCCTCCATGATCCGGACGCCGAATTTCTGCTCAAACAATGGGATGAAATCCGCGGGCATTGCCGCGCCGCCGGTGATGCAGAGCTTCAGGGAATTGGTTCGGTATTTTTCGGACCCCTCGTGGAAGAACATGCCGAGGAAGAGCCTTGGGACGGCGGCGACATAGGTCACCCCTTCCTTTTCAATCGCGCCGAAGATCCCGTCGAGCGTGAAGCGTTCCATCAGAACGACCCCGGCGCCGATCCGAAGCAGCGCCAGCATATTGGCGACGGCCCCGAAGGAGTGGAAGAACGGGATCACGGCGAGTCCGATATCTTTTTCGCTGCAGTGCGCGATCGACCGGAGGAGCTCCGACTGGGTCAGCAGGTTGTGGTGGGTGAGGAGGGCGCCGAGCGGCTTTCCGGTCAGTCCTGCCGTGTAGATCATGACGGCGGGGTCGTCGCTTTCGATCTCCGGGATCTCCGTCGAGAAGGGACCGTTCGCGATGATCTCCCGGAAGGGGGAATCCTCCTCCAATCCGTTCGTAGTGATGAGGCGACGGCAGAGGGGGAGTTCATCCCGGATCTCCTCGAACCGCTTTGCCAGCGCCCCCTGCGTGATCAAACATTTCGCGTCGCTGTTTCCAAGAAGGTGGCGGAGCTCATAAGATGTGGACTGGACGTGCAGCGTCACGGCGACGCCGCCGATCTTTTGAATCCCGAAATAGGCGATGACAAACTCCGGGCAGTTGGGGAGCATCAGCGCCACCTTGTCTCCCCTGCCCAGGCCGAGCGACCGGAGGTGGTTTGCCAGCGCGCAGGCGGCTCGCTCCAGTTCACGATATGTCATTTTGCGGTCTCCGTGAACGATGGCCACCTTTTCCGCATATTCCCCGGCGCTTTCCGCCAGCATCTTTCCCAGACTCATTATGGGTCACCAGCCTTTGAATTTTTTCATCTCCTTAACACAGGAGAGAAAAAAAATTCAACAGAATAAAGGCGGCTCGGATCATTTAAATGGTTGCATCCATGATTTTTTTCTTGATCGCACCTCGCATTTTTTCTATAATGTGCCCGCTTCAGGAAAACCGTTCATGCGGGAACGGAACCGACAGGACTTCCAGGGCTTCCGGGAATGTCGGGCTCCCAAGAAAATCCAGATCAGATCCGCGGATTGTTTATCGTATTTCCGTTTTTCAAGGCCGATCATGAACCCAACAAGGAGGAACAGGGATGAAAAAAACCGTTTTTGTGGCGTTGCTGGCGCTCGTGTGGACAGTCTCCGCCGCCGCGGCCGCCGAACTCAGGGTCGGGGACAAAGCCCCGGACTTCAAACTGAAGGATTCAACGGGCAAGGAGTATTCGCTCGCCTCTGCTGATTTCGAGGGAAGGGTCATTTCCATCTTCTATGTCGATCCGGACGAAAAGGACATGAACGTCCATGTGGAGGATGTCCTCCTCAAGGATCCCGGCCTGGACCGCAAGAACAGGTACAAGGGGCTCGGCATCACAAACCTGAAGGCGACCGCGCTGCCCAATTTTCTTATCAAGGGGATTGTCAAGAGCAAGCAGGAGAAAACCGGCGCGGTTATTCTGCTCGATTACGACTACACCATCCTGAACCTCTGGGGCCTCCAGAACGACTCCTCGAACGTCGTCATCCTGGACAAGGAGCGTATCTGCCGCTATATCTACAAGGGAAAACTGCCGCCCGAAGAGGTCGCGAAGGTGGTCGAGGTCATCAAGGAGTACCAGGTGAAGTAACTTTGGAAGAGAGGCGACGAATAGCGGTGGTGATTCCTAAATACGGCTTGGTGGGCGGGGCGGAGGGGTTCGCCGCCGAGCTCACCGAACGGATTGCCGCCGACCCAAGGTTCGAGGTCCACGTTTTTGCCAACCGCTGGGCGGACTCCGCCGGAAGGATCGTTTTCCATCCGATTCCCATCGTCCGCTTTCCGAAGTTTCTGACAACGACAAGTTTTGCCTGGTTCGCCGGACGGGGGATCTCCGCCGCGGGTCCCTTCGACCTCATCCACACCCATGACCGGATCTTCCGAGCCGACCTCTATACCATGCACGGCAT
>CAKKRN010000122.1:4343-6301 GCA_919902745.1 Syntrophaceae bacterium
TGGGACTTGGCGATGCCGTGCTCTTCGCCGGCGCCGTCGCGCGGGAAAAACTGCCGGAGTTCTACCTCGCGGGGGATCTCTATGCGATGCTCTCCCGTTTCGACACCTTCGGGATGGTCGTCCTGGAGGCGATGGCCGCAGGCCTGCCCGTCCTGATCAGCGGCTCCGTGGGGGCAAGTGACATCGTCCGGGAGGGGGAAAACGGATTCGTCGTCGAGAATCCCGCCGATACGGATGTCATAGCCGAAAGGATCGAGACGATGCTGCACGGTGATGTCCGGGAGAGGATGGGCCGGGAGGCGCTGAAAACGGCCGGAGAAAACTCCTGGGATATGGCCGTCGCCCGTGTTTTAGCCGTCTATGAGGATATCTGGGCGGATCAGCGCTTAAAGTTGTAAACGCCTTGAATTTGCGGACGGCTTTGTCAGCGCCTGGTCAGTTCGAAGATGCCGCATCCGTAGTGGCAGCCGAAGTTTTCGCGGATGGATGCCTCGTCGAGCGCCGCATCGGAGATGAAGTTCCCCGCGTCATTGATATAGGCGAACGATTCGATGTCGTAGCGCTTCTCCATGAGGCCCAGAAGGTAAGCTATCGAAAAGACGCGGTGGGCGTTGAATTCGATCCTCTGCGCCCCGATGGGGACGGAAAAGTAGAACTTGCCGCCTTTTTTGAGAAGCCGGTGCATATTCTCCCAGCCGACGAGATGGCCGTCGTAGTCCACCGGATCGCCGTAGCGTCCGAGACCGAAGTGTTCCAGCGCGTGGAGGCAGGAGAGGGAATCACAGTAATCGGTCAGCGGGAAGTCTTTCGCCGAAAGGTCGGCACGGGTGAAGCGGATGCTTGGGAGGCCAAGATGGAGGTCGCGGACATCCAGGACCTCGATCTCCCGAAAGGAGGCGACATGGGCCACGAAACCGTCGATGCGGGAGCCGATGTCCACGTGCCGGACGGGGTTGTTCTGAAAGACCTTCCGGGCGACGTAAAGATCCTGGTAAAAGTAGTGTTCCGCGAGAACCCCGCTTTCCTGGTCCTTCTCCTGAAGGCAGGGGTAGAGCTTCCCGAACGGAAAACTTTTTCCGGACACGCCGGCCTGACGACGGATCTCCCCATATTCCTTGAGAAAGAGCGGCATCCCCTTCAGATAGGTGAAAAGGGGCATCCCCTGGACAATGATTCGGAAACGCATGACGACCCTCCCTTACGCCCCGTGGATGCGGATGATGTCATCTTTGACGATGAATTCTGAACGGGGCTTGTTCCTGCCGACAAATTCACGGAGTTCATTCAGCGAAGGATACCCGTTCTGACCCAGGAAAAGCCTCGCATCATCGATCAGGATGACGTGACCCCGGACCGGGTGATCGAAGATGTACTTTATCTCCTTCAGGATCGGCGTATCCGTATTTCCTCTGCCGGTTCCCTCCCCCGAGTAGTGTGCATCGAGCCAGAACAGTGCGGGTTCGTTTACCGTGTCGAGGATCTCCGACAGGCAGTTTCCGCTGTCGCCGTGATGAAGGTGAGTATGATCGATCCCGGAGAATTTCTGCAGCGCCTTCCGATAGAGTGGTTCAAAGATTTCGATGGAATGGATGACGCGGAAGCGCTTCTGCATGGCCTCGACCATTTCCCCTTCATACGTCCCCGTTTCGATCAGGATCCGCAAGCGGTGTTTCCGCGCATATTTTTCGACCACCCCCTGTTTCACATCGTCCGGAGGCGGCAGTGGCCTGCCTTTGAGGGTCCAGATCCACCTGTTCCAGGTTTTATGCGGAAGATATTTCCGCTTGAATGTCTTGAAACTCATAATCTGTATGAGGAGCGGGTTCTCTTGGGAACGTCTATTTGCGGTTGTCGATGGCCGCAAAATTGGTTGTCCGGTACTGTTCGTCGATCTCCCGGTAATCCGGCAGGGGATGGAGATAACCCGCCGGGGTGATCCGGTACACGTCCATACCGTT
>CAKKRN010000123.1 GCA_919902745.1 Syntrophaceae bacterium
GTCCGATCGAACCGGAGGATGCGACAGCCTGCCTTTTCACGGGGGAGGTGCAAGGCGGAAAAACCGCGGAAAATATGTCTTGATCGAAGGAGCAGAAAATGAAATATGTGGGCGCCCATGTGAGTACCGCGGGAGGTGTCGGAAATGCGCCTCTGAATGCGGCGGAGATCGGCGGGAAGGCTTTTGCGCTCTTCACGAAGAACCAGCGGCAGTGGCAGGCGAAAGCCCTCTCCGATGAGGAAATCGAAGCCTTCCGGACGAATTGCCTTAGGAAGGCGTACGGCCCGGCGCAGATTCTCGCGCATGATAGTTACCTGATCAACCTCGGCCACCCGGAACCGGAGACCCTCGCAAAATCCCGTGCGGCATTCCTGCTGGAGATGCGCCGCTGCGCGGCGCTCGGGATCCGGCTCCTCAATTTCCATCCCGGGAGCCATCTGCGTCTTTCTTCCGAAGAGGACGCGCTCGCCCGGATCGCCGAATCGATCAACATCACCCTCGCCGAAACCGAAGGGGTGACCGCCGTCATCGAAAACACGGCGGGCCAGGGGAGCAATCTCGGGTACCGCTTCGAGCAGCTCGTTCGGATCATTGAGCTCGTCCGGGCACGGGACCGGGTGGGGATCTGCCTCGACACCGCCCACGCCTTCGCTGCAGGCTATGACCTCCGGACACCGGAGGCGTTTGACCGGACGCTCACGGCGTTCGACCGGATCGTCGGTTTTCGATATCTCCGCGGGGTCCACCTGAACGATTCGAAGGCGGAGTTTGGAAACCGCGTGGACCGCCACGCGCCAATCGGGAACGGAAAGCTGGGGTTGGAGCCTTTCCGTCTGATCATGAACGACGCCCGTTTCGACGGCATCCCGCTGATTCTGGAGACTCCGGAAAGTGAACGGTGGGCCGAGGAGATCAGGCTTCTCTATGCCCTGATGGAAACGACCCCACCCTAACAGGCTGTTCAAAAATGTCCGGATGCAAGGCCCCCGAAATCCTGAGCCGTG
>CAKKRN010000124.1 GCA_919902745.1 Syntrophaceae bacterium
ATTGTTCATGGGATGCTCCATTATTCAAGTGAATACTTGAATACATGATGTGCAGATGCAAGTCAAATTGTTTTTTTCACCCGAAGCCCTCACCGCTTTCCGAGCTTCGTTTGAAAAAACTGCCGCAGACCTCATTCAGTAAACGGCGCTTAAAATTAATCCCCCTGATTTGACTTGGGTCAAGGATTTACTCCTCTTTAGCTATTATGATAAAGACAAGATTGGGGAGAGAAGCGATCTCCAAATCCACAGGACGTTTAAGGAGTCTTAGCCATGCAATGCCCGGGACAGGACATGCGCTATTGGAAACCGGGGGCCATCTTCGACGCCCCCTGCCCCAAATGCGGAAGTCCGGTTGAGTTTTTCAAAGACGAGTCAACCCGCAAGTGTCATCATTGCGGGCATAAGATGGTCAACCCGAGGATGGATTTCGGTTGTGCGTCCTATTGCCAGCACGCCGAGCAGTGTCTGGGAGAGCTTCCGCCGGAGCTGCTCGCCCAGAGGAGGGATCTCCTGAAAGACCGGGTGGCCGTGGAAATGAAACGCTACTTCAAACGGGACTTCCGCCGCATCGGTCATGCCATGAAAGTGGCCCGGTACGCGGAACGGATTGCGCGGGAGGAACGGGGAGACATGGTGGTGGTTCTCTGTTCCGCCTACCTCCACGATATCGGGATTCCCGAGGCGGAGCGCAAGCATGGCAGCGCCAAAGCAAGATATCAAGAAGAGGAAGGGCCGCCGATCGCCAGAGACATTTTGACAAAGCTTTCGGCAAGCCGGGACATCATTGATGAGGTCTGCGACATCATCGGCCACCATCATCATCCCCGTACCGAGGAGACGGTCAATTTCAAAATTCTCTACGACGCCGACCTGATTACGAACCTGGAGGAGAAGGAAGAGCCGGTGAACGGGAAAAGGCTGGCCAAAATTATGGAAAAATCATTTTTAACGATCGGCGGCCGCAGGCTGGCCGGCGAGGTGCTGGGCCGAGGGACAAAATCAGATAAAACGAAGAGGAGTGCATTATGAAAATCAAACGCAAGATTATCCGAATCGATGAAGAAAAATGTGACGGCTGCGGGCAGTGCGTACCGTCCTGCGCGGAGGGCGCCATTCAGATTGTTGACGGCAAGGCCCGCCTGGCGGCGGAAAAGTATTGCGACGGTCTCGGCGCCTGTCTCGGAGAATGTCCCAAAGATGCTCTCCATATTGAGGAACGGGAAGCGGAAGATTTTGATGAAAAGGCCGTGGAGCATCATCTGAAAACCGCCCCACCGCCTCCACCCATAGCAGCACCGGTCATGGCCTGCGGGTGCCCTTCCACCCAGATGCAGAGCTTCGCCAGGCCGTTCACCTCTTGTGAAGAAGCGAACAAACCTGCTTCTCACCCAAGTAACGTCTCTGCCCTCTCCCATTGGCCGGTGCAGATCAAGTTGGTGCCGCCGACCGCACCATTCCTGAAGGGAGCGGATTTGCTCGTTGCCGCCGACTGCACACCCTTTGCCTATCCCGATTTCCATCGTGATTTTCTCCAGGGCAAGGTGCTCATGGTCGGATGCCCGAAATTCGACGACGCCGAGGCTTACATCGAGAAATTCAGAGATATTTTCAAAATGTCGGGGGTGAAGAGCGTGACGGTGGTTACGATGGAAGTGCCCTGTTGTCAGGGACTGCCGGTGATCGTAAAAAGAGGGATGGCGGCGGCAAATGCGGATATCCCGATGCGTCACGTAACCGTGAGCGTGCGGGGGGAAATTCTCGGAAGGGAATA
>CAKKRN010000125.1 GCA_919902745.1 Syntrophaceae bacterium
GGCGCAGAAGGAGGCCGTTTTCCACGTTCATGTCATAGATCTCCTGGTTCCCATCCCGACTGAGGGTCACCAGAAGCCTTTTCCCATCGCGGGACCAGGAACCGGGCAGGTTCAGCCCCGGATAGAAACCGATCTTCCGCGTAGACCCGCTCTCCAGATCCCGGAGATAGATGTCCGGGTTGCCTTCCTTATAGGAGGTGAAGGCCAGAAAGCGGCCGTCCGGGGACCAGCGCGGCGAGAGGGTCAGGGCGTTGTAGTTTGTAACCCGGCGGGGGTCGGAACCGTCGAAATTGATTGTATGGATCTCCGCGGAGGCGGCGCTCTTCCTGACGAAGGCGATCCGCGTGTCGAACAGACCCGCTTCGCCGGTCAGGGCCAGAAGGATCTCGCTGACGAATTGCATGACCATCCGGTTATGATCCCCGGACTTTCCGGCATACCTCTTCCCGACGACAAGTTCCCCCCGCACCACGTCAAACAGACGAAACTCGGCCATCAGCTCGCGGCCGTCCGTCTGAAATCCCCCCTTGACAAGATATTCGGCGCCGATCACCGTCCAGTCTTCAAAGCGGATACCCTCCGCCGTGATTCCCGCCTGTTTCGGATCCTCCAGGAAGGCCTTCCGGTCCAGCAGATGAAAGTAGCCCGTCAGCGCGAGGTCGCGGGAGAGCGTGTCCGAAAACAGCGGAGCTATATTTTCATTCTCCGGAAAGGGCCGGAGGGGTTTGAAATCGGCAACGGCGATCGGAAATTGTTGGAAAGACGGGGAATCGATGTCGATATAGACCTTTCCGCAGGCGGGGCCGGCGGAGAACAGCAGGAGCAGAAGCAGAAGCAGGGCTAAAACCGCCGGAGGCTTCAGATTGTGCATGCAGACATCACTTTCCAACAACAGACTTTCAGGGCCTCAATTCCGACGAGTGAAACCGGATCCCCACACCGAGGCTGGCTTCGCCGACCCACGCCGGCAGCGGCGGGAAGGGGCTCGCCTTCCGGATCGCCTTCAGGGCGGATTCATCAAAAAAGCGGTTCCCCGACCGTTTTTCAAAGTTCACTTCCGTAACCGCCCCGCTGCGGAGGATGGTTACATCGATCACCGTTTCCAGCACATCTCCCGGCAGAATCCCTTGGGGAAGCGCCCACCCTCTCTTGATCCGGAACCAGATCGTCGCGTAGTAGGCATTGATTTTCGCGTTCATGTCGGCATCCCCGGCGGGCAGCGGAGACGCCGGACCGGCCTTTTCTTCCGGCATGGCCTTCGCGTCCAAACCGGCATTCGTCTGCGGTTTCGGGGTCGGCCCGGCCGCTGCGGCGCGCTTCCGAATTTCCTCCATCGCCTTTTCCAGGGTCCGGTCCTGTTTCTTGCGGCTCTCCAGGCTGCGGATCGGAATGGCCGGTTCCGCCTCCAGGCGCTTCTTGAGAACCGTCTCGGAACGGCCCGCTTCCATGAACTCCTTCGCTCCGGCCGCGACACCCTTCTGTTCCAGGGTTTTCCCGGAAAAGTTCACCAAGGCAACGGTGTAGACCGGTCCGAAGGTCAGCTTCGGCGAGGGAAACGAAGGGGTGAAGAAAAGGAGGCAGAGAACCACCGCATGGAACAGCAGGGAAATGAAGATCATGCCGTTCAGGCGGCCTCGCCCGCTCCTCTCCCTGCCTGCCCGTTCAGAGATCATCGGAGTTCCTCGGGCGGTTCGGTGATCATCCCCAATTTGTCCACGCCGGCCTTTCTGACCTCAGCCATCACCTCGACCACGAATCCGTATGGGACGTTCCGGTCCGCCCGCATATAGACCTCGCGTTCGATCCGCGACGCGAAGATGTGTTCCAGTTTTGTGCCGAGCTCGGGAAGCGGCGTCCGGCTCTTGTTAAGGAAGATCTCCTTGGCGCCATTGATCGTCAGCACCAGTTTTTCCTCCGCGACATCGATGCTTTTTGCCTTGACTCGAGGCAGGTTGACATCGATTCCCATCTGAAGCATCGGCGCTGTCACCATGAAGATGATGAGCAGAACGAGCATCACGTCCACAAGGGGGGTGACATTGATTTCCGCCATCGGCCGGTCGTCATGGTTATTTCTGCGTTTCGAATATCTCATGGCATTTTATCGCTTTACATAAAACCGCTCAACAATATTCAGCAGTTCCGAGGCAAAATTGTCCATCTCGAGGGTCATGCCCTTGATGCGGTTCAGATAGTAATTGTAGAAGATGACCGCCGGGATGGCGGCCGCGAGACCCGCCGCCGTTGCGATAAGCGCCTCCGAGATCCCCGGCGCCACAACGGCCAGTGTGGCCGAACCGCGGGCGCCGATCGACTTGAAGGTCTCCATGATCCCCCACACGGTTCCGAACAGACCGATGAAGGGGCTGGCGCTTCCGGTGGTCGCCAGAAACCCGAGGGCCGTCTCTAATTTGGTCGTTTCCGTCCCGCAGGCCCGGTTCAACGCCCGCTCCACATTGTCGATCCCCCCGATCTCCAGAACCGGACCAGCCGCTTCCACGGCGTCCTTGACGGTGGGGGTTCCCCGCAACACCCTGGTGATCTTCACGAGTTCGGTATACCCCCCCCGGAAAACCTCCGCCAGCGTCGAATTCTGGAACTTTTTCGCCTCGGGGAAGATCTCCGACAATTTTGTGCTCTTCATGTAAATACTCAAAAATGCGCTGTTCTCTTTCCGGATTTTACGGATATTGACGTACTTCATCAGGATAATGGCCCAGGAAACGACGGAGAAGAGGAAGAGGAGCAGCAGGACCAGTTGCACGACAAATCCCGCGTGAACGACCATGTCGAAAAGAGAACCATGAAAGTTCCCCCCCAGATTCATTGCGGCAACGGACGACGCTTCTTTCACGTTTAATCTCCTTTATGATCCAAGATGAAAATACAGCATTACCTCTAATGGAAAAGTCGGGGCTTGTCAAGGCCCGATGAATCC
>CAKKRN010000126.1 GCA_919902745.1 Syntrophaceae bacterium
TTTTCCCGAATGGAGGAAGCCGCGATTGCGCATCCGATCGAGGAGCGCTTCGGCCCTGGCAGGGTTGAAGGCGCCGCATTCACAGCATTTGGCCATCATCCGGGCGGCCTGCTTCGGCGTCATCCGGCGCAGACGGACCTGCTCGATCATCTTCCGGATCAGGTTGAAAGAAACCATCCCGTGACCGCACATGGTGTTGAATTCCATGACTTCCCGCTCCGGCAGGCGGTCCTTTGCCCCCCAGACGCCGAGGGAGTGCTCGGTGCTGTGGCGGGTGATTCCCGCCCTCCGGCAGCACTTCCGGACCTCATCCAGCAGACCGCTGATGTTGATGCAGAGACCGAGGTCGGCCCGGATCAGTTCCTCGACGACCTTCTGCAGGGTGTCGATATCGGTGAAGACGGCAGCCGCCACCGTGCCGTCTTCCATCGTCGCGAGGAGGCTTTCAAACGCGATATCGTCATGGAGAACGCTCCCCTGTTTGACGTCGCCCATATTCACCGGATGGTATTTCTGGCAGATCCTCATGAATTCGCGGTTCTTTTCCGCCGAATCCTCGCGGTTCTTCCCCTTCGCGGTATGGGCAAAGATGATATAATCGTGTTTCAGGCTTTCCGGCTCGCCTTGTCGGTGCAGCGTGTTTGTCATGGCTCGTCCTCCCTGAAGCGCGGTTTGCCCAGACCGAGGTTGGTCTTGCCGTTCGGAGAAAGCGGGTAGCCGGCCTTTTGAACCCATTCCTCGTGGGGGATCGTTCCGTCCGGGAGGCAGCGGGAAGCGATGCCGACGCTGATCACGGTGTCGATCTCGTGCTGTACCTTTTCCAGCGCCAGCAGAAACACCGGGATACTTTCCAGATCGGTCTTCAGTTCGATGATGGCGGAGAGGACCTTCTCGTCCAGGACATCTTCTTTCATCTTTCCCGTCTTGAAATCGGAGATCAGATGGGTTACAGGGTTTTCCGGTTCGAAGATCGGCGCCAGCGGGGCGAGGGCCATCGCCACCTTCTCGATCTCCCGGAAAAAGGCGCCCAGACCGGGCCGGCCGATCTCGACGACCAGTCCCGCCTCGCCTTGTCGGAGCCTCCCCGTGACATCGTTGCTCTTGATCTCATCGGTCCCCCGTCCGGGCACGCCGGTTCCCGGATGAACGACGGTGGGGTTGCTGAACTGGGCGCGCAAGATTCGGGGCCAGGTCAGCTCGGGGGG
>CAKKRN010000127.1 GCA_919902745.1 Syntrophaceae bacterium
CACAAATCCACCTCGCTGCCGTTGGCGTAGTAGAAGAGGTCCTTACGGCTGCGCCGGTTCTCCAGGAACACCACCGTCTCCAGCTTGTGGCCCAAATCACGGTTCGGAAATGCCTGAAAGGCGGCAATCAGTCCCGTGTCAATCACATGCAGCTTCTTTGGGTTGTGTTCCTGCTTCCGAACCGAGGCTTCCCGTTTTGGCAGCAGAAACACCAAAAAGGCGTCTTCAAGGTAGCCGAGATAGTCGAAGAGGGTGTTCTTGGAAACGGTATACCCCAGAGACGCAAAGTCCCGGTGCAGTTTGCTCACATTCAAGAGTGAGCCGGTATTGCAGAAGCAGTGCCGCAACAGCTCGCGCATCAGCTTCTCGTTGCGCACGCTATATCGTTCAACCACGTCCCGATAGAGCATCAAAGAAGAATACTCCTCCAGAATCAACGGTCGCAACGCCTCATCGGCCAGCACGATTTCCGGAAAACCGCCGCAGTGCAGATACGACTCCAGTTCATGGCGAAGGAGGCTCTCATTATCGGCGCTATGCGACACGGCCTCGATACTCCGGAACGCCAGATACTCCCGGAAAGAGAGCGGGAATACTTCCCGGGTGATACTGCGGCCCCGCAGCGCTGTGGCAAGGTCGCGCGTGAGCAGGCGCGAAGATGACCCGGTGACGAACACCTCCACGTCTTCCGTGTCACAGAGGCGGCGTACCCACCGCTCCCAGCCGGGCACATTCTGAACCTCGTCAAGAAAGAGAAACTTGTGCTGCCCTATCGTTTCCGGAAATACCTCGTGCCAGCAGCGCAGCACCATATCCAGGTCCTCTGCCAGGACGGGATGCAGCCGGTCATCCTCGAAATTCAGATACACAATCCGCCGACGCTCTATCCCCTGAGTCGCCAGCCTCTGGATGGCATCGAAGAACAGAAATGTTTTGCCGGACCGTCTAACGCCGGCCAGACCAACGACTTTACCTGTGCCGGTAGGGAGAACCAGTTCCCGTGGCTTGCAGGCCGGCAATACCCTTTCAACGAATTGACGGATAACGTATTTCAGATTATCACTATCCATAGAGATAATATACAATAGATTGTCACTCTATGCAAGGACGAATTTTGCGCGTGTTTTTTGGAACTGTTTATATCGCCAAACAAACCAGGTTTTCGATGACGAATGCAGTAAATACGGGGAATTCAC
>CAKKRN010000128.1 GCA_919902745.1 Syntrophaceae bacterium
TAATCTTCATATCGCCTGCATCTTGGTGATGGTCATCCGAAGTCAGGTTGACCATCACCAAAATATGAACCAACATATTTAGCCAGCTTACTTTCAGCTGGTATATAAACAACTTCCTGTACTCAATGATTGACAGATTTAGAGAACCATGCGAGAGTACAAACGGTAATGTTTGAAAAACAGTGGCACCACAGGTGTAACCAGGAGACAAACGGAGGAAACAAACCTCAACCTATCAAAAAAATCAAAGATATATAGCATACTGCTCTGGTAAAACGACGGTAGGAATGCAACTTACCCAAAAGCACACCACAATAACGGATAGTGCACAACGTGTGCAGACGGACTTTGTACTAAGGCGTCAAACCATAACAATCAGACAAAAGGGAAAGGAGAAAACGTATGGATAAGATTGCCAGGATTGACATGGGAGCCGCCGGTGGCCCCAAGATAACAGTGGGACCGCTGGGTGATTATGTCGGACTTGCGGGCAGGGCAATGACTTCTTTCGTTATTTCCAAGGAAGTACACCCGCTGGCCCACCCGTTGGGCGCGGAAAACAAGTTGGTCATCGCCCCCGGCATGTTGAGCGGAAGCTCTGGTTCTATGACCGGACGTATTTCCGTGGGCTGCAAAAGCCCGCTGACCGGCGGCATCAAGGAATCCAATGCCGGCGGCCAGGCGTCCCAGGTAATGGCGAGACTTGGTTATGCCGCCATCATCCTCGAGGGTAAGCCGCAAGGTGATGATCTGTACAAAATATACATCAACAAAGACGGCATCAAGGTAAGCGTGGATAATAGTCTCAAGACGCTCGACAACTATCCTCTCATCGAAAAGTTGCGCCAGGAATACGGCGACAAGGTGGCCTATATGTCCATCGGCTCAGCCGGCGAGCGAAAACTCCTGGCATCTTCCATCGCCTGCACCGACTCGGAACTGCGCCCGACTCGCCACTGTGGGCGCGGCGGCAGCGGCGCGGTCATGGGAGCTAAAGGTGTCAAGGCGATCATCCTTGACGATGCCGGGATGACGATGCGTCCCCCCAAGGACGCGGAAAAATTCCGTGATGCCAACCGCAGATTCGTCGAGGGGCTGCGCAAGCACCCCGTCACCGGACAAGGACTCCCCGCTTATGGAACTAACGTCCTTACCAATATCATTAACGAGGCCGGCGGATATCCGTCCTATAACTTTAAGAACGGGCAGTTTGCCGGCGCAGCCAAGATCAGCGGCGAAACCGAGGCCGATCTGGAAGTCAAACGGGGCGGCATTGCTACCCACGGCTGCCATCGCGGTTGCGTCATCCAGTGCTCCGGGGTTTACCACGACAAGGATGGTCATTACCTGACCAAACAGCCGGAATATGAAACGGTTTGGGCCCATGGCGCTCATTGCGGCATCGACGACCTGGATACCATCGCCCGGCTCGACTTCATGGATGACAATATCGGCGTGGACACCATTGAAATGGGCGTCACCCTTGGCATAGCCATGGATGCAGGGATTATCAAATTTGGCGATGGCGCCGGCGCCATCAAAATGTTGGAAGAAGTCGGCAGGGGAACACCGCTGGGACGTGTACTCGGCAGTGGCGCGGCTATTACCGGCAAGGTCTTCGGTGTGGAACGGGTGCCGGTCGTCAAGGATCAGGCCCTGCCGGCCTACGATCCACGCGCCATTCAGGGAATCGGTGTTACCTATGCCACCAGTACCCAGGGCGCCGACCATACTGCCGGATACGCCGTTACCGCCAATGTCTTAAAGGTTGGCGGGTATGTGGATCCGCTGAAGCCCGCGGGGCAGGTAGAGCTCTCCCGCAACCTGCAGATCGCCACTGCCGCCGTTGACTCTACCGGCATGTGCCTCTTCATCGCCTTTGCCATCCTGGATCAGGCGGATACCTTCCAGGCGCTCCTCGACATGCTCGGCGCCTTCTTTGGGATCACCATGACGGGAGACGACGTGGTAGCGCTGGGTAAGAAGGTTCTCTCCGCCGAGCGGGACTTCAACGCCCGCGCGGGCTTCACCAAACATCACGATCGGCTGCCGCGCTTCTTCTACAACGAACCGATTGCGCCGCACAACCTTACCTTCATGGTGAAGGATGAGGAACTGGACCAGGTATTCAATTGGTAAGTAAGCTATAATGGACTGTAGGGAGAGGTTTTAATTCCTCCCTACAGTCATTGCTAAGGTGTAATGTTGGAACTTGATATTGGACTCTTTGCCGGGCTAAGTTGCAATAATCCCGAACTACCAAGTTACGGCGAAAAGGTTGTCCGTCTGGAAGCTCCCGATGGTCTGTCGATCCGCCAACTCCGCAATCTTTTGGCGATTGACCCGGCCGTACCTCTGATTGCCATGGTCAATAATCGTCATGAAAAAGAAGATTTTGTTCTCCATAACGGCGATCGGGTGGCGATGTTCCCTCCCCTGGGCGGTGGATAGGTAAGCCGGCAACTTAATCGGCAAGTTTTAAGGCGATAAACCGATGGCCGACACTCTCCCGGCAAACCTTATTTTAACCATGAAGCCGGCGCGTATGGGAGACTTCTTCCTGCTTCTGCAGCAGGGTTTCGATGTTCCGGTCCTCGTCGGCTGCACCTTGGAAAACCTCCTTGAATTGCAATGGCAACTCGCAGCTGATTATGTGACAAAACGCATAGCCACGATCTTTCTTGATGGTCGCCCCATTGATGACCTGGCTACAGCAATCATCCGG
This sequence comes from Syntrophaceae bacterium, assembly GCA_919902745.1. GTDB lineage: Bacteria > Desulfobacterota > Syntrophia > Syntrophales > UBA5619 > UBA5619. Next base: position 2,726 of record CAKKRN010000128.1, read on the forward strand.
GAAAATTCCGTAGTTGCCTTGTCGGGGGCGATGCCTGGGCTGGTAGGTGCAACCATGCGACGGGACGGGTTTTATGCCAACCTCCGCAGAAATATCACTTACCGGGAGATTATCCCCGACACCCCTAAAAGGGTCGCCCGGATCCATGTCAAAATTTTCAATATACTGCTCCCCGAGCTGGGTCCGGACTTTCTCCGGAGGGGCATTATCCTTGGTATAACCGAACTGGCATATTTCATGAGAAACAAAACAGCGGCCTTCTTACAAGATTGCACCGCGGCAGTGCTTAACGGCGTAGTTGTTGCTCCGGCGCAGTTGTGCGAAAAAATGCCCCTAAGCGGCAGTGAAACAGTGTACTTGCATGTAATTACAAGCCGATAGTGTGCTCCGTGCTACGTTTCTATGCCTCCTTAGCGGAGAGAATCGCCTCGGCAATCTTGGCATAACCGATGCGGCGGCAGAGGTTGCCCGAGATCACCTCCTTTACAGTGCGTGAAGGACCATTTTGAAACCTTTGTGTGACGGACAGGATTAGAGACATGGAAAAGATACAGAAAAAGGTGGGACTATAGTGGGACTAAAACGACAGATAAAAAACAAGGGGCTAACCAATGGCTGGTTAACCCCTTGTTTTTGTTGGCGCGCCCAGGAGGATTCGAACCTCCGACATTCAGATTCGTAGTCTGACGCTCTATCCAGCTGAGCCATGGGCGCTTTTTGACTTTAATTCTGCCGGTCCGCCGCTGCGGGGGAAAACCCAAGCTCCGAGGTGCGTCCGGTACAATCGCATCCGGCTTTCCGGGCAACGGGCGGCCATTCTACCCACTTTGCAGAATATGTCAACAGGATTCATCTTCCCAATATGGTTGAATCATCCCTGCCCGGTGCGGGTGAATGGGGATAGAACGGGATCAAGGAGGGGATTCCCGCCCGTCCTGCCCCTGATTGAAGATCAGCCGGACCTGCTGGATGTTTTTCGCATCCCCGACCACGAACAGGATATCCCCGGCGGCAAATTCCATATCGGCGGACGGATTGGTCGTGATTTGCGCATTGCGGTTGACGGCCAGCAGCGTAACGCCGTGTCTTTTTCGCATCTCCGTTTCCTGAATCGTCTTGCCGATGACGGGCGCCCCGCCTTCGATGCGAAAGGAGGCGATTTCCAGGTCCGGCAGGCAGCTTTTCAGCGTGCAGGCCGGTGCAACGCCGCGCGGAAGGGTCCGGAACATCTCATACCTCTCCGAGCGAATGCCGATGACCATTTTTTCGATCTCCTCCTTCGGGATGAAATATCTCGCCAGGATGCGGCTGAAGATTTCCACCGAGGTCTCGAATTCCTCCGGAATGACGTCATTGGCCCCCAGATCGACCAGCGCGCTGATTTCGGAAACGAAACGCGTCCGGACCAGAATGTAGATCCTTGGGTTCAGCCTGCGGGCGAGCTCGGTGATTCGGCGCGTCGCCGCCGGATCGTTGATCACGGCGACCAGGGTTCTGGCCTGCCGGATATCAGCATGCAACAGAATGGCCTCCTGGGTGGCGTCCCCGAAGAAAATGGGCTCTCCTTTCACCCTTTCGCTCCGGACCGCCGCGGGATTCATCTCGATGATCAGGTAGGGGATGCCTGCCGCCCGCGCCGCCCGCGCCAGATTCCTTCCGTTCAGGCCGAAGCCGACGATAATGAGATGGTTCTCCAGCGGGTCGGGTTTCCCGTGGCGCGCGGGCGCCATCCCCTGCTTGAGCCTTGGGGGCACCGGCAGTCTGCTGACGCTCTCCGCGATGGCCGGCGCCGCGGCGATCAGGAAGGGCGTCGCCATCATCGTGAGAATGGAAACCGTCAGGAACCCCTGGTAGATCTCCCCTGAGATGAGGCCGTATGGGACGCCCGTTTCCGTCAGAATGAATGAGAACTCCCCGACCTGGGCAAGCGCGATGCCGGCGATGATGGCCGCCCGGAGCGGAAGTCCCGAAAAAAACGCGGCGGCGCCCGCGACCAGGGCTTTGAGGGTCAGGACCAGGAGCGCTGCGACCAGCAGGGAGAGGGGGTGCTGCAGGAAGAAACCGATGTCGAGCAGCATCCCGATGGAGACGAAAAAAAAGCTCGTGAAGACGTCCCGAAACGGCAGGATGTCCCCGAGGGCCTGGTGGCTGTATTCGGACTCGGAGATGATCAGGCCCGCCAGAAAGGCGCCCAGGGCCAGCGAGAGGCCGGTGGCATGGGTCAGCCAGGCGATGGCCATGCACAGCGCGATCGTCGTGATCAGGAAGAGCTCCCGGCTTTTGGTTCGGGCGATGGCGTAAAAGATCCTCGGCACAAACCAGCGGGAGAGGAGCGGAACGAGAAAGGCGATCCCGATGATCTTCGCGACGAGCAGCGCGGGGGAACCTCCGCTCTGCGCCGTTCCCGCCAGCAGGGGAACCGCCAGCATCATCGGAATTGCCGCCATGTCCTGAAAGATGAGCATGCCGAGGGCCGCATTTCCCGTGGGCGTTTCCATTTCGGCCCGATCCTGGAGGATTTTCATCACGATGGCCGTGCTGCTCAGCGACAGCAGAAAACCCGCGAATACCGCTTCGTTGAGACCGTATCCGAAGAGCCTCGCCGCGGCGAATCCGGCCAGGACCGTCAACGCGATTTGCAGCGAACCGCCCAGGAGGACCGTTTTTCGAATCTGGAGGAGGCGCCGGAACGAGAATTCGATGCCGATGGTGAACAGAAGCAGCACGATTCCCGTCTCCGCCAGCGTTTTGACCGCTTCGATCTCCCGGACCAGACGGAGTCCGTGCGGCCCGGCAATTACGCCGGTCAGAAGAAATCCGACGATGATCGGCAGGCCCATCCGGTGGCACAGATAAAGCACGGCGACCGACAGCAGGATGATGACCAGGATGTCGTTGAGGTGCAACGGGTGCATTTATTCACCAATGTGAATCTTAGACCGCATTGTGCCGGATGGCAAATGCGGCAACGATTGCATCCGCCAACGGTATTGAGGCGCGCCAAGGGAAAAATGGCGGAGAGAGCGGGATTCGAACCCGCGGTACACCTTTAAAGGGCGTACAATCGCTTAGCAGGCGATCGCTTTCGGCCACTCAGCCATCTCTCCTCGATCTTTTTTATGATCATCTTTCAGGGGACACCTTGCGGCAAGGTGTCCCCTTTGGTCAGGCCGGTATAGCTGGCGGAGGGAGCAGGATTCGAACCCGCGAACCTTTCGGTCAACGGTTTTCAAGACCGCCGCCATAGACCACTCGGCCATCCCTCCGTACGTTTTGCGTTCATGCTACCCCGCGGCGGGAATTCTGTCAACCCCTCCCATGTAGGGCTGGAGCGCCTCGGGGATGACGACGCTCCCGTCCGCCTGCTGGTAGTTCTCCAGGACGGCGATGAGGGTTCTGCCCACGGCGAGGCCCGAACCGTTCAGCGTGTGCACGAATTCCACCTTTCCGCTTTCGTCGCGCCGGAAGCGGATCGACGCCCGGCGCGCCTGGAACTCCTCGAAATTGCTGCACGAGGAGATCTCCCGGTAAGCATCCTGGCCGGGGAGCCACACCTCGATGTCGTAGGTCTTCGCGGAGGAGAAGCCCAGATCGGCCGTACAGAGAGAGACAACCCGGTACGGGATCTTCAGCCTTTTGAGGACCTCTTCGGCGTTCAGGGTCAGCTTTTCCATCTCCTCGTAGGAGCTCTCCGGTTTTGAGAACTTGACCAGCTCCACCTTGTTGAACTGGTGCTGGCGGATGAGCCCCCGCGTGTCCTTCCCGTACGAACCCGCCTCCGCGCGGAAGCATGGGGTATAGGCTACATAGTAAATCGGGAGCTCCTTCTCACTTAGGATCTCATCCCGGTGGATGTTCGTCACCGGCACCTCCGCCGTCGGGATCAGGAAGTAGTCCACCTTGTCGATCCGGAAAAGGTCCTCCTCGAATTTCGGGAGCTGGCCCGTCCCGGTCATGCTCTCCCGGTTGACCATGAAGGGCGGCAAAACCTCGGTGTAGCCGTGCTCTCCCGTATGGAGATCGAGCATGAAGTTGATGAGCGCCCGCTCCAGCCTTGCGCCTAATCCCCGGTAGAGGGTGAAACGCGCCCCGGTGATCTTCGCCCCGCGCGCGAAATCGAGGATGTGCAGGCTCTCGCCGATCTCCCAGTGCGGCCGCGGCGTGAAGGAGAATTGCGGCTTCTCCCCCCAGACGCGAACGACCGGGTTGTCCTCGGGGCCCCTTCCGCAGACGACCGACGCGTGCGGTAGGTTTGGAATCGTCATCAGAATCGCATCGAGATCCTCGTCCGTCTTCTTCAGCGCTTCGTCAAGTTCCTTGATCCGGGCGGAAACCAACCCCATCCGCGCGATGATGTCGGTTGCGTCCTCCCTGTTTTTCTTCTTCTCGCCGATCTGTTTCGAGACGGCATTGCGTTCACCGCGCAGCCCCTCGACCTCCCGGATAATTTCCCGTCGCCCCGCATCAAGGGAGATGAAACGCTCCAGATTCATCTCCTGGCCCCGCTCGCGCAGCTTTCCGGACACGAAATCGATGTTCTGCCTCAGGTATTTGATGTCCAGCATGGGTCAACCTCTCTTCCCGGTCCAAGGGAGTTTCCCCTATCACCATGACCCCTTGAAGTCAATCATTTTATGGGCGGGGACCGGCAGGAAACCGTTTCGGCCTCTTTATCCATGAAAGTGCCGCTGGAAAAATCGGCTGAATTGTATTAAGCAACCCGCATACCGGTAAGGGATCGTTCCACCGTGCGACTTATCTTTTGCTCCATTGGGGAACTTGGCATGGGAAGTCAAAAGAAATACTACGCCGTAATCAGAGGTTACCGGCCGGGCATCTATACCGCCTGGTACGGCCCCGGGGGCGCCGAAGAGCAGGTCCGGGGGTATGCCGGGGCCATTTACAAAGGCTTTGTCACCGTGGAAGAGGCGCGGCGCTGGCTTGCGAGCCCGGCGGTAAAGAGCCGGAAAGCTTCAGGCAGGGCACAGGCCGCCGCCGAACCGGCAGCGCCTCCTTCCTCGCCGGGGCAGATCATCATCTATACCGACGGCGGCTGCGCTGGGAACCCGGGCCCGGGAGGGTACGGCGCGGTCATCATCGACGGGGAGAGTCGGAGCGAACTCGCGCAGGGATTCCGCCGGACAACCAACAATCGCATGGAGCTCATGGCCTGCATCGCGGCGCTGGATACCCTGGAGGCCCCGGCAGACGTCGTTCTGCACAGCGATTCGCGGTACGTGGTCAACGGGATCAGCAAGGGCTGGGCCCGCAAATGGCGCGCCAACGGCTGGATGCGCACGAAAATCGATGCGGCCGAAAATGCCGATCTGTGGGCAAAGCTGCTCGATCTGTGCGACCGGCGCCGGGTCCGGTTCGTCTGGGTGCATGGCCATGCCGGAAACCGGGAGAACGAGCGGTGCGACAGGCTGGCGACCGGCGCCGCGCAAGGCCCGGACCTGAAAGAGGATCACGCCTATGTCCGGGGGCGCACCCGGGTTCCGGAAGGTCTTGCGGAGAAGAGGGAGGTCTCGCAACCGCCCGGCAAGGAACAACATCAAAAAAAATAGACACTGAGGAGATATCGATGAAAACCGATCTTTTCTTCTACACGGGCACAGGCAATTCCCTCTGGACGGCCAGGATGCTGGCAAAAGAACTGGGCGAAGCCGAGATCATCCCGATCTCCCGCACTTCCGGGGATCCGATCGTGAGCGGGGCCGAGGCGATCGGGATCATCTTCCCCGTCCACATGTGGGGGCTGCCGCGCAGGGTCATTGCCTTTGTGGACGCGCTGGAGAAAAAGGGGTCCCGGTACCATTTTGCCGTGGCCGTCAACGCGGGACAGGTCGCCGCCACGCTGATTCAACTGAAGAAGCGGATGCAGGCCCGGGGATTATCCCTTTCCGCCGGATTCGGGCTGGCGATGCCGTCCAACTACATCCCCTGGGGCGGCCCCGGACCGGAAGAGGCGCAAATCCGGCGGATCGACGCGGCGCGGAACAAGATCGGCAGGATTGCCGCCGCGGCGGCGGCGAGGGAGAAGCGGCCGGTCGAGAAGGGCCCCTTGTGGCAGAACATCATTTTTACTGGGCTCAACCGGCTCGCCTTTCCCCACGTTCCAACGATGGACCGAAGCTTCTGGGTCGACGAAAAATGCGACGGCTGCGGCATCTGCAAGGCGGTCTGCCCGTCCGGAAACATCGACCTTCCGGGAGAGAGACCCGTCTGGCTGCACCACTGCGAACAGTGCCTCGCCTGCATCCAGTGGTGTCCGCAGGAGGCGATCCAGTTCGGCAAAAAGACACCCCGCTACAAGCGCTACCACCATCCGGAGGTAACCTTGAAGGACATGCTCGCCGTGACGCCGACGCGATAATCGATGAAAGCCTGCCCCAGGAGAGGCGGACTTCATTATCAACATGACAACAATGGTAATAGAGATGAGAACCGTGCAAATCACGCTGGATGAAGACCTGATTGACGCCGTGGATAGCGTGGCCAAGGAATTGCGCACGACACGATCAGCATTCACCCGGTCCGCACTCCAGCGGGCGATCACCCGCATCAGAATGGAGAAACTGGAGGAAAGGCATCGTCAGGGATATCTCAAACAACCTGTTTCCGAGGGTGAGTTCAACGTGTGGGAAGAGGAACAGAAATTGGTGGATTTCGGATGTGAAGAAGGCTTCAATTTTTAACGCTTCAGTGATATTGTCCGACACTATCGAATTATCCATTGACAAAAGCTCTTTGTTTTACTATTTTCAACGTAACTCCTCTGCCAAGGAAGGAACGAACAATATAGTGAAACAGGAAAAAACCAAGCTGGGCAAATTTGAAATGCAGCTTCTCGCCTATGCCCAACTCAGGAAAAAAGAATTCATCTCCTCGGGGGAAATTGCCTCCGCCTTGGATATTAATGCCGAACAGGAATGGAAACTCCTCAATCGGATGGCGACCTCCGGTCTGATTATCCGTTTGAAAAGGGGCGCCTATCTGGTCCCATCCCACCTGCCTGCCGGTGGACGGTGGACGGTCAGTGGTTATTACATCCTTTCCAAACTCATGGAGGTCATCAAAGGCCGATACCAGATCAGCGGCTCCAGCGCCTTTAACTTCCATGGCTTCGACGACCAGATCCCGAACCGGATTTACGTTTACAACGACCGGATTTTCGGCGAAAAGCAGATCGGCGGAACCGATTTCGTCTTTATCAAGACGGACGTCAAACGGTTGGGCTCGACAAAAAGCTTGAAGACGCCCGATGGCATTGACGCCGTCATGGTCACCAAAACCAGGGCGCTGGTCGATGCCGTCTATGACTGGTCCCGGTACAACACCCTTCCGCGGGCTTACGGATGGATCGCGGAAACGCTGAAAAAAGATCCGGACATCACTGAAAAATTGATTGACGATACACTCAAATACAGTAACAAGGGAACAATAAAGCGCATTGGATATCTGCTTGCCCAGATCGGCATCGCCGATGATCGCCTTCTGGAATTGAAACGAAAACTCGGTCCTGCAAAGTCGCTGATCCCCTGGATACCGGGCCAGGCGGCAAAAGGCAGCGTCAATAAAGAGTGGGGGTTGATTGTCAATGGAGGTACGCCACTATAGAGCGGCCCAAGACATGACGGCCACCGATCGAAATTGGACATTCAACCCGGCCTACAATGCCGTTTTGCAGGTCGCTATTGTCCTAATCGGAGGGAAGAGAAATGTCGTCTGATCTCACCTTTCTCACAAATGAGTCAGGAAAAACTCTGCGTGATCGGTTTTCTGACATCCTCAAGGAAAACGCACGGTTTTTCGACTGTCTGGTCGGCTACTTCTTCATCAGCGGTTTTTATAAGCTCTACCCCGCGCTGGAAAATGTCGAGAAGGTTCGCATTCTCATCGGTCTCAAAACCGATCGCTCGGCATATGAGCTATTGCAGGAAACCAGAGAGCAGGGCGAGTTGCCGCTACAGTCCCACGCGGCGGTCATCGAGAAAATCCTGGACAACGTGCTCACCGAATTTGAAAATTCCGACGACAGCGCGGTGATCGAAACGGGTGTCCACAAATTTGTCGAGTGGGTTCGTTCCGGCAATGTGGCAGCGGTAGAAAATTCAAAAAGTGCTGTCTACCCAAAATCAATGCTTGACGTGTAATGACCTCTAAAGAGTATTATTTCTATAAAGATGAATGGGCGAAGCACCTTGTCGAGAAGTTTAAGGATGAGAAGATATATATGGCAGACACTGTCTGCCGAATCTGAAGCCCGTTCTATATTGGCTGACACCTCGCTGCACCGTAAAGGGACCAGAGGATGATGCACCATGAGCGATTTTGAATGGATTCTTCATCAGCAGGAAGGGCAGTTCTTCGAGCGGAAGAGCTGTTTTGACCGTTCGCAGGGTAAGGTCAGGCGACGACCGGTTCGCGATGTGGCGTGGGATGTGGCCGAGACATTGGCGGCAATGGCGAACGCAGACGGCGGTGCGCTGGTACTCGGCATCGAGGATGACGGCGCCGTCTCCGGCGCGGACTACCCGGAAGATCGTCTGAAAATCCTGCGCTCGGCTCCGAAAACCCATATCAAACCAGCAGTGAAGGCCCGGATTCGGGAGGGCAAACTCGACGAAAAACCGGTTCTCCTTTTCGAGGTGGACTGGAGCATGGAAGCGCACCAGCTTACCGACGGCCGATATCTCCTCCGCATCGACGACCGGAATGTTCCTTTTCCCGCCGGCGATATCGAAGCCATGAAGGAGGGCAAACGCCGCCGCGTTACCGAAACGCGCTTTGTCTCCGAGGCGACGCTCGCCGACCTCGATCTTGCACTTATCGACAGACTTGGCGAACGGCAGGGGATGAGGACTTCGTCGGAGGAGATCCTGGCGCATTACCGTCTTGCGGAAGGACGCAATGGCAGGACCGTCCTGACTATGGCCGCGCTGCTGCTTTTCGGCAAGGACCCGGGGCGCTGGCATCCGCGCTGCGGCATCGATTTCGTCAAGTACGAAGGGATCGAGCGCCGTGTGGGCGCAGCGCTGAACATCATCAAGCGGGAGCGGATCGAGGGTCCGCTTGTGCTGCTCATCGAGAAGGCCTACGAGACCATCCGACCGCATCTACGGGAACGCCAGCGCCTTGTCGATCTTTTCTTCGAGGAAAAGCTGGAATATCCGAACTTTGCCTGGCAGGAGACCATTGTCAACGCCGTCGCCCACCGGGACTATCGTTACGAAGGACTGGGAATTGAGATCTGGATGTTCGACGACCGTCTTGAGATCCGCAGCCCCGGAGAGCTGGTGGAGCCGGTGACGTTGGAGAGACTGCTCAGGCGGGAGCGCATTCATGCCTCCCGGAACCCGCGGATCGTGCGGGTGCTAAGCGATTTCGGCTACATGCGCGAACAGGGCGAGGGCATACCCCGCATCTTCGAGGCTATGGAACGCGACGGCCTCTACCCGCCGGGAATCAGGCTGGAGGCGGAGGCCATTTTTACCGTTACGTTGCGGAACACCGTGGCCTATTCGCCGGAAACGCTCCGCTGGCTGGCGCAATTCGAGCCTCAGGGACTGAACGGCAATCAGAAGCGCATCCTGGTCTACGCAAAGGAGCATCAAAATGCCTTTACCAACAGAGAATATCAGAAACTGGTGGGCGCGGACATCTACCAGGCGTCGCGGGATATCAAGGAACTGATCGTTAAAGGACTCGTCAAATTGCCCCGAAAAGGCGGCTGCATCTACGAACTTTTCTCTGTCACGACACCCGTTGCGGCTGCGGGAATGCCGCAGGAATATTACGCACTGGAACCGGTGCTGGAGGAAAAAGGTTACATAAAAAATGAAGATATCCGCAGGGCGCTGGGGGTGTCGCAGTTTAGTGCCAATCGTATCGCCAAACGGTTAATTGCGGAGGGACGGTTGAAATCGGAGGGCAGTAAGCGGGGAAGGCGTTATGTTTCGGTAAGTTGAAATATCGAGCACTCTAAAAAGAATATCGAGCGGTCCCACGCAACTGCCGCTCGATATGAAACTGCTCGATATCCCGTTTGTGTACAGCGACTTCAGGTGTTGTTGAAAGGCTTCATCGCTATCTCCCGCGCCGATGGCCAATATCCGGGATTTTGAGAACATTCCGCGGGTAAAGGTAGAGATGTTTTAATGATCGCTTCCGGTGGATGAACATGAAGAACCTTCTGGCCCCCATCAGCACGATCTGTGTATGTTCCATTTTCATCGGTTGCAGCCAGGAGAGTCTCATCTTCTATCCCGAAATCCTGCCGCCGGACTATCCATTCGCCTTTTCCCAACCTTTTGAAGAGGTGAACGTGCCCGTGGAGGCGGCAACCCTCAACGCCCTTCTTTTCAAGGCCCAAAACGCCAAAGGGGTCGTTCTTTACCTGCACGGCAATGCCGGAAGTCTGAGGAGTTGGGGCGACGTAGCGGGGGATTTCACTTCAAGGGGCTACGATATCCTGATTCCGGACTACCGCGGTTTCGGCAAGAGCACCGGGAATATCGCGAACGAAAAGCAGTTGCTTGACGACGGCCTGGCCGTCTATCGCACGCTGACAAAAACCTGGCCGGAAAACCGGATCATTGTTTACGGAAGATCGATCGGAACGGGTGTCGCGACCTTCATCGCCCGATCGGGGAAGCCCCGGATGCTCATTTTAGAGTCGCCCTTCCTGAGCCTCATCGATCTGGCATCCCATCATTACCCGTTCCTGCCCCGACCGATCATCTCGATGTTCCTCCGATATCCGCTGAGAAACGACCGCCGGATCGGGGAGGTCGCCTGTCCCGTCTATCTCTTTCACGGCGCGAAGGACGATATCATTCCTTTCGATCACAGCGTCCGGCTGGAGAGGCTGATCCGCTCGCCGCACCGGCTGATCCGGATCGAGGGGGGCGGTCACAACGATCTGAGCGATTTCGGCGCATTCGACCGGGAACTGGACCAGATCTTCCGGTAGCCGCTCCCCGACCGTTTCACCTCCCCTTCTCCGTGATCCTCGCCCAGGCGTCCCGCAAGGTCGCGGTCCGGTTGAAGACCGGCGCCTTTTCCGAGGAATCCCCCGAATCCACGCAGAAATAACCGAGTCTCTCGAACTGGAACCGCGCCCCCCGCGCTGCGGCCGCGAGGCTCGGCTCCAGGCGGCAGGATTTCAGGGTCTCCAGCGATTTCGGATTCAGATAGGTCGTGAAATCGCCCTCTTCCGACAGCGCGTTCGGAACGCGAAAGAGGCGGTCGTAGAGCCGGACCTCGGCCGGAACGGCATGGGCCGCCGACACCCAGTGGATCGTCGCATCAACCTTCCGGCCGTCCGGGGCGAAGCCGCTCCGCGTCTGGGGGTCGTAGGTGCAATGGATTTCAACGACATCGCCGGTGGCCGGATCTTTCACGACATCTACGCAACGAATGAAGTACCCGTAGCGGAGGCGCACCTCCCGGCCGGGGGCGAGACGGAAGAACTTCTTCGGCGGAACCTCCATGAAGTCCTCCTGCTCGATGAACAGTTCCCGGGAGAAGGGGACCTTCCGGGAACCCATGTCGGCGTTCTTCGGGTGATAGGGACAGTCGAACATCTCGACTTGCCCTTCCGGGTAGTTGTCGATCACGACGCGGAGCGGCCGGAGGACAGCCATCACGCGGAGCGCCTTCTCGTTCAGGTCGTCCCGGACGCAGTTCTCCAGAAGCGCCATGTCGATCAGGCTGTCGTTCTTCGAGACGCCGATCTTTTCGCAGAATTTCCGGATCGCCTCCGGGGTGAACCCCCTGCGGCGCATCCCGGAAAGCGTCGGCATCTGCGGGTCGTCCCAGCCGGCAACGACCCTGTTCTCCACCAGCTCCAGCAGCTTGCGCTTGCTCATCACCGTGTAGCTCAGGTTCAGGCGGGCAAACTCGATCTGCCGCGGACGCGGCCCCTCGACCAGCCGGTCGAGGAACCAGTCGTACAGCGGCCGGTTGTTCTCGAACTCCAACGTGCAGATCGAATGGGTGATCCCCTCGATGAAGTCGGAAAGGCAGTGGGCAAAGTCGTACATCGGGTAGATGCACCATGCGTCGCCGGTCCGGTAGTGGCTCTCCTTCTTGATCCGGTACATGATCGGATCGCGCAGCGCGACGTTCGGAGAGGCCATGTCGATCTTCGCCCTGAGGACGCGCGCCCCGTCCGCAAACTGCCCGGCCCGCATCCGCTCGAAGAGGTCCAGATTCTCCGCAACCGTTCGGTTGCGGAAAGGGCTCTCCTTCCCCGGCTCGGTCAGGGTGCCCCGGTACTCCCGGATCTCGTCCGCGTTCAGGTCGCAGACGTAGGCCAGACCTTTGCGGATGAGTTGGAGGGCGTACTGATAGAGCTTTTCATAGTAGCCGGAGGCGTAGTAGAGGCGATCCCCCCAGTCGAACCCCAGCCATTTCACATCCCGGATGATCGACTCGACGTATTCCATGCTCTCCCCGCTGGGGTCCGTGTCGTCCAGGCGCAGGTTGCAGGTTCCGCCGTACTGGGCGGCGATCCCGAAATTGAGGCAGACCGATTTCGCGTGTCCGATGTGGGGGTAGCCGTTCGGTTCGGGCGGAAAGCGCGTGGCCACGCGCCCCCGGTGCTTGCCGGTTTTCATGTCGTCGTCGATGATGTCCCGGATGAAATCAGAGGGAAGGGATGGGGTGGTCTGTGTCATATATCGAATTTCCTTATGCTATCGTCCCTGAAGGATAAGCCGCTCGATCTCCGCTTCGGAGATGTTCAGCGCCCGCGTCCGGCTGGCGCCGTAATCCTGGAGGGCGCGATACTCCTTTTGCAGTTTTTCCCTTTTGTAGAAGGAAAGCATGTCACCGAAAAGCCCGCTGGCCGTCTTCCTGTCCGTATTGGCGATCTGTTTGTATTCATTCGCTGTTTCCGGTAAAAGCGAAAGGCTCATGACCGCCCGTTGACGTGATCCCAACGTAAACCTCCTATTTGTATGACCGGGTATGCTTGTAGCAACAGCCGATCAAAAAGGCAAGGACAACCCATCACCCTGCGCAACATTCCCTTGACAAAAGAAAATCTGTATCGCATAATTTTGCCGCTCGTTAGGGGTGTCCTGAGGGACTGAGAGGCCGGATTTCCGGCGACCCTTTACCGACCTGATCAGGGTAATGCCTGCGTAGGGAAATGAGCCGAATGTGCAACGCGCATAAAGGCCGCTTCCCCATGGGAGGCGGCCTTTATGCATTTTGAAAGGAGACGGATGAGATGACACAACTGGATGCGGCCAAAGCGGGAGAATCCAGGATTGTTTCACCCCGAGGGAGGAAATACAGATGATCAGGAAAAACTCGGATCTTACCCTTTACCTCGTAACGGATCGTCGCTGGCTTGGCGAAAAAACCCTTTGGGATAGCGTCGAAGAGGCCATTCTCGGCGGTGTAACCCTCGTTCAACTTCGCGAAAAGAAGATATCCTCGAAAGAATATCTCGAACTCGCGCAAAGGGTGAAAGAGGTAACCGATCGGCATGACATCCCGCTGATCATCAATGACCGAATAGACATTGCTCTGGCGATCGACGCCGACGGCGTCCATCTCGGCCCGGAAGATCTGCCCGTTCCGATTGCCCGCAAATTGCTGGGTGACGGCAAGATCATCGGCTCTTCCGCCGCCTCGGTGGACGAGGCGCTGTTGTTTCAGGCGCAGGGAGCGGATTATCTGGGGGTGGGCGCCGTCTTTCCGACCGCCACGAAACGGGGGACGGAGAAGGTCGGCCTTGAAGATCTCAGAGGGATAAAATCGGCTGTCCATATCCCGGTGGTGGCGATCGGCGGCATCAAGGCGGAGAATGCAAAGCCGGTCATGGAAACGGGGGTGGATGGTGTGGCCGTGGTCTCCGCCATCATGGATCAAACGGACATCCGGGAAGCGGCCCGGCGGCTTTTATCCCTGCTGAAAAGAGCAAAGTGATGAGTGGAACCTGAAACTGAAATTCACTTTGGAATGGTCATACTGCTTGAACATCTAAATAGAGGAAAAATTGGAGGAGATCAGATGAGTACAGAAGTGAAAGATTTCGAAACCTTGAAGAGAACAGATACCCGCAAAGCGGCCTATGCCGTAGTGCTGGTGGCAATGGGTGTGGCGCTGGCCCCCTATACTTCCTTTCCTATCGGTATCGCCAAGGTCAACCCCACCCAGCACTTTGTCAATGTGATAGGAGCGCTGTTGCTGGGCCCCTGGTGGGCAGTGGCGATAGCGACCATCATCGCCGTGCTTCGCAACGCGATGGGGCTGGGAACCCTGCTGGCCTTTCCCGGCGGCATGATCGGCGCCTTTCTGGCGGGCTTTTTTTATCGGCATACCCGCAATATTTACGCGGGCGCCGCCGGTGAAATCCTCGGCACCGGGTTCATCGCGCCTGTGGCCAGTGCCCTGTTTGTCGCCCCCGTATTGATGGGGAAAGCCATCCCGCTGCTGGCCCTGATCCCCTCATTTTTGGCAAGCACGCTTGCCGGCGCCGTTTTGGGGGTGCTGGCCGTAAGGCTGCTGGAGCGCGCCGACATTGTTCATCTGAAAGTTTAATCTATGACGGCGCCTTTATGGGTAGTGGAAACCGACCGGCTTGGGTACGCCTATCGGAAAGAAGATGCGAACCTTGCATTGGACGGCGTGGACTTGCGCATTGCGCCCGGGGAGTATCTGCTCGTTTGCGGCGCCAGCGGATCCGGAAAATCCACACTTTGCCGTACCTTCAATGGCCTTATTCCCCACTTTTACGGCGGACGCCTGCACGGCGATGTCCGTGTCGCCGGGAAATCCACCGCCGAGCAATCCGTTGCCGGCCTTTTCGAGCGGGTGGGGATGGTGTTTCAGAACCCTGAAACCCAGCTGTTTAATTCCAGCGTCGCTCGGGAAATCGCCTTCGGCCTGGAAAGCCTGGGACTTCCCCGGGCTGACATTCAGAAGCGGATTTTTGCAACCGCACAAATACTGAACCTTTCAGAGCTGCTGGAGCGCAACCCCCAGGAATTGTCAGGTGGAGAACAGCAATTGGCGGCCATTGCAGCCGTGTTGGCTATCGGTCCCCAACTGCTGGTGCTGGCCGAAGGATCAGGAACGTCCTGGACGCTCAACGGGCCAGAGGGATCCCTCTGGAGCCGGGATGGTCGGCCCTGCGGCATTACCCGGCGTTTTTGGGACCGATCTTGATTCAGGCGTTTCAGATGGCCGAGGCGCTGGCCGAAGCCATGGAGGCGAGAGGATTCGGCCGACCGGGGCGAACCTTCCTCAAAGACTACCGGATGCGGAACCGTGATTGGCTGGTGTTGTCCGGCGGCCTGCTGGTTTTGATCGCCGGCCTCCTGGGGCGGCATGGATGGGGATAAAGGATATTCCGAATCTATCTCTTCGGAGCGGCGATGCTTCATCTGTTACCCGAGACCTTTCAAGACCGGAGGAGGCGTGCGTAAGGAAGATGCCGGATATTCATCCTGAGGACTATCTCAGCAGAAAAACCCTGATCCTGGGCGATGTCAATACCGGAAAGACCACGCTGACGAAGAAGGTATTGGAAGCGCTGTGCTGTCGAGATCTCGGGGGACGGATCGCTATCGTGGATATGGCGCCGGAAGTCCCGGAAAAACTGGCCAAGGAGAAGGGCCTGCCCGGTGTCGGCGGGAAATTGATGCCGCCGGAAAAGCACAACATTCTCTATCTGGGCGGCCATTTTGAGCCGCCCCGCCTGAGTTCGAAAACGGAAGAAGAGGCCATGGAAAAGGCCCAACAAAATCGGCGGATCATCGAAGGGCTCTTCCGTAAGCTCAATTTGCAGTTGCGGGACATCCTGCTTGTCAATGACGTCAGCATCTACCTCCAGGCGGGAACGACGGATAACCTGACCCGATGGCTGGATCAGGCCGCAACGGTCATTGCAAACGGCTACTGGGGAGAAAGGCTGGGAGGAGGGACGCTGACCGAACGGGAAAGAACCGAGACGGCGAAGCTTAAGACTTATTTTGAACAGAAGGGGAGAGTTCTGATTTTAGAGCCCCGTCAACTTTGACGGAAGCCGGCGTCAAAATGGCGGACATCGACGGGTCTGATCATCTACCGGCACGCCGCATACACCTCTTCCCGGACGTAAACGGGGATTTGGAGCCTTCGGGCGATCGGTCCGATCCCGTGGTAATTCGCCCATGAAATATGGGTGCACAAACGGTACGATCCGGGGTATAATGGCCGCACCTTGGGAGGGCCGGCTTGGAAGATCCCACGGAAATCCAATGCCTGGGATGGAGGCGTGCCATGCTGATGACGGGAAGCCAATACGAGGAGAGCTTGAGGAAACGGGATCTGGTCGTTTACCTCTTCGGCGAACGGATCGGAAACGTCGTGGACCATCCGCTGATCCGGCCGTCAATGAACGCCGTCGCGCTGACCTACGACCTCGCCCACCGGCCCGAACACGCAGAGATCATGACGGCCGCCTCCCACCTCACCGGCCGGCGGATCAACCGCTTCACCCACATCCACCAGAGCACGGACGATCTCGTCAAAAAGAGCAAGATGGGGCGGCTTCTCGGTTCGCTCACCGGCTGCTGTTTTCAGCGCTGCGTCGGGATGGACGCCCTGAACGCGCTGTCGATCACGACGCACGATCTCGACACCCGCCGCAAGACGGACTACCACCGCCGTTTTCTGAAGTTCCTGGAATATGTGCAGGAGAACGACCTGACCTGCGACGGCGCGATGACCGACCCGAAGGGGGACCGGTCGCTTGCGCCGCACGCGCAGGCGGACCCCGATCTCTACCTCCGCGTGGTGGAAAGGCGGGCGGACGGGATCATCGTCCGCGGGGCGAAGGCCCACCAGACCGGGGCGGTGAACTCCCACGAGATCATCGTGATGCCGACGATCGCGATGCGGGAGGCAGACCGGGATTACGCCGTCGCCTTCGCGCTCCCCAGCGACGCCCCGGGGATCACCTACATCATCGGCCGCCAGTCCTGCGATACCCGGAAATTGGAAGGGGAAACGTTCGACCGGGGGAACCTTTTCTTCGGCGGCCATGAGGCCCTCGTCGTCTTCGACGACGTCTTCGTCCCGTGGGAGCGGGTCTTCCTCTGCGGCGAGCACGAATTCGCCGGCGGCCTCGTCGAGCAGTTCGCCTCCTATCACCGGCAGAGCTACGCCTGCAAGGTCGGCGTGGGGGACGTTCTGATCGGCGCCGCACAGACGGCGGCGGAGTACAACGGCGTCGCGAAGGCGTCGCACATCCGCGACAAGATCATCGAGATGAACCATCTGAACGAGACCCTCTACTGCGGCTGCATCGCCTGCGCCGCCGAGGGTCACCGCGAGGCGAGCGGCACATATATGGTGGATACGCTCCTCGCCAACGTCCACAAGCAGAACGTAACCCGATTTCCCTACGAAATCGCCCGGCTCGCCCAGGACATCGCCGGCGGGCTCCTCGTCACGCTGCCTTCGGAAAAAGACCTGAAGGCCCCGGAGACCGGCCGCTGGCTGGAGAAGTACTGCCGGGGCCGGGCCGACGTTCCGGCGGAACACCGGATGCGGATCCTCCGGCTGATCGAAAACCTGACGCTGGGGACGGCGGCCGTCGGTTACCTGACGGAATCGATGCACGGGGCGGGCTCGCCGCAGGCGCAGCGGGTGATGATCGCCCGCGGGGTGAACATAAAGGAGAAGCAGGCGGCCGCAAAGCGCCTCTGCGGTATTCCCGAAGAATAGAGAGGGGCCGCCGGAGCAGCCCCAAAATGGCTTTTTTATGACGAAGCCATCCTGCTGGAACGGAGGTGAAACGGTTGCCGGATCAGGAATACCGCAGGGCCATCGACCTCTCCCGGGAGATTGCCGCCAAGGTCGGAACGCCCCGTTTCTATCTCGAGCGGGAAACGGAGGTGGCCCTATCCCGGAAATGGCTTGACGCCGAACCGCTGGTCGAAGAGGCGCTGAGGATCGTCGGGGAACGGGGGGATTGTCTCGGCCACGGCCTCATCCACGTCCGGAAGGTGGCCATCGATGTCGGCGCGCTGATCCTGATCGAGGAAGGGGGGACGCCCCCTGATGCACGCGTTCGGCGGCTTGTCCTCCTCGCCCACCTGGCCGGCCTCCTCCACGACATCCGGCGGTCGGAGAAGAACCACGCCGAGCGGGGTGCGGACGAAGCGGCCGGGATTCTGGTCTCCTTCCCCCTTCGCGATGAAGAGCGCGCAGGCGTCGCCGGCGCCATCCGCAACCATGAGGCCTTCCGGCCCTTTCGCAACGAAGCCGGCCCCATGGCGCGGCTCCTCGCCGACGCGCTCTACGATGCGGACAAATTCCGTTGGGGGCCGGACAACTTCACGGAAACCCTCTGGGCGATGATCACCCCCCGCGGGATTCCGCTGCAGACGCTCCTGCCCAAATTTCTCGCCGGTCTCGAGGGGGTCCGGAAGGTAAGGGAGAGTTTTCGGACGGCAACGGGGCGAGAATACGGCCCCGATTTCATCGACCGCGGCCTCACGATCGGCCGCAGGCTCTATGAGGAGCTGACCGCCGATATAAAATGAACCCACGGAAAGCCCCTCTTCGGGAGGGGCGATAGGGAAGGCGCGGCTCAAAGGAGGCAGGAATGACGTTATTGACCATCCAGACGACCGCCCGGTGCGAGATGATTGATATCACGGAGCGCGTCGCGGCGGCAATCCGGGAAATGGGGATTAAAAACGGAATCTGCCGTCTCTTTGTGCCCCACACGACCGCGGCGGTCACGATCAATGAGAATGCCGACCCGGACGTCCCGCGGGACATCCTTGCCGTCCTGGACCGGATCGTCCCGATCGCCGACCGTTACCGGCATGCGGAGGGAAACGCCGCCGCCCACATCAAGGCCTCCCTTTTCGGGGCGTCGCAGACCATCTTCATTGAAGAGGGCCGGCCCGTTCTCGGGACATGGCAGTCCATTTTCTTCTGCGAGTTCGACGGTCCACGGACCAGAAAGATCCTGGTCCGACCGAC
>CAKKRN010000129.1 GCA_919902745.1 Syntrophaceae bacterium
TATACTCCTCGCCTTCCAGTCTTCTGATCGCTTCCCGGACAGGGGTCTCGCTCAGCCATGACCACTTTCTGGCCGGGCTTCAATTTCCCTTTGATGATGCCCTGTCGCAGTTTGTTATAGACCGCCACATTTTTCGTTTTGGAAACGATGACCATATTTTTTGCACCATTTCGTTGCACCAATCTGTCGGCGGAAGTTCAATAACCTATAGGATATTGACCGTCAAGATCTTTTCATTTTCATGTTCCACCCGAAAATACATTTATTTGATATCATTTATTTTTTATACAAAGGACCGTACGTCTCCGACCCCATATCCATCGTCACAATCAATCAAAAATCTCTTTACAAGCAAAAATTCAACTGCTAAGTTTCGCACCTGAAACCGCTTGCGCATTGCTGCCAAATCGGCTATAAGCCGCCCGGTCGCACCGGGTAAGACTGACGTTTTCATCACCGGCAGATCGCGCGTTGTTCGCGTCGCGCGGACTCGCGCTGCATTTCAATGATATCGGGGACAGCCATGGCAAAAATCAAAGTCAAGAATCCCGTCGTCGAGATGGACGGCGATGAAATGACCCGGATCATCTGGGCCAAAATCAAAGAGAAACTGATTTACCCGTACCTCGACATCGACCTGAAGTATTACGATCTCGGCATCCAGAACCGGGATGCGACCAGGGATCAGGTCACCGTCGATTCCGCCCATGCGACCAAGAAATACGGCGTCGCGGTCAAGTGTGCGACCATCACCCACGACGAAGGCCGCGTCCGGGAATTCGGCTCACCCGAAATGCTGCGCTCTCCGAACGGAACCATCCGGAATATTTTGGACGGAACCATCTTCCGCGAGCCGATCA
This sequence comes from Syntrophaceae bacterium, assembly GCA_919902745.1. GTDB lineage: Bacteria > Desulfobacterota > Syntrophia > Syntrophales > UBA5619 > UBA5619. Next base: position 861 of record CAKKRN010000129.1, read on the forward strand.
TCTGCAAAAATGTGCCCCGCCTGATTCCCCATTGGGACAAACCGGTCATCGTGGCGCGCCACGCCTTCGGCGACCAGTACCGGGCCAGCGAATTCCTCTACCCGGGCAAAGGGACGCTGAAGCTGACCTTTGTGCCGGAAGGCGGCGGCCCGGCGATCGAGAAAGAGGTGTACAGAGCCGCCGGCTCCGGCGCGGCCATGGCGATGTATAACTCGGACGAGTCGATTGCCGGCTTCGCGCGCGCCTGTTTCACCTACGGCCTTGCGCGCCGATATCCGGTCTATTTTTCGACCAAGAACACGATCCTCAAGATCTACGACGGCCGCTTCAAGAACCTCTTCCAGCAGATCTTCGACGCCGAGTTTGCCGACCGATTCAAGGCCGCCGGTCTCACGTACGAACACCGCCTGATCGACGACATGGTCGCCTGCAACCTCAAATGGAGCGGTGGTTACCTCTGGGCGTGCAAGAATTACGACGGCGACGTGCAGTCCGATACCGTAGCCCAAGGCTACGGCTCGCTCGGCCTGATGACCTCCGTGCTGATGAGCCCGGACGGACAGGCCTTTGAAGCCGAAGCGGCGCACGGCACGGTGACCCGCCACTACCGTGAACACCAGGCCGGCAGGGAAACCTCGACCAATCCGATCGCCTCGATCTTCGCCTGGACGCGCGGCCTGATCCACCGCGGCCAGTTGGACGACACCCCCGATCTGATCCATTTCGCCGAAACGTTGGAACGGGTCTGCGTCGAGTCGGTCGAGGCCGGCCATATGACAAAGGATTTGGCGATCATGATTGGCGGCGGTCAGAAATGGGAAACCACCGGTCAGTTTCTCGATACGCTTGACCGGGAACTCAAGCGCCGCATGGGGTAGGTTTACAGAAAAAACCCTTCGCACAATACGGCGACGTATACTGCGAAACTTGAAGAATCGGGTAGCCGTCGATGTTCAAATCCTTATGGAAATATTTCATCGCCACCCGTCCCTGGTCCTTCACGATGTCCTGCATCTCCGTTTCCGTGGGGACACTCCTGGCCGCCGAAGAAGGATCGGTATCATGGGTTTGGTTTTTCCTGACGGCCACGGGCATGATCGTCTTCCACGCCTCTGCCAATGTGATCAACGATTACTTTGACACGCTTTATGGGATCGACCAGAAGGATTCACCCACCGCGAAATACCGGCCCCAGCCCATTATCTCCGGAATGCTGACGCCTCGCCAACTCTTGGCGGAAGCCGCCATCCTGTTGGTTTTAACCGCCGCCATCGGAATCACGGCAGCATTGATCCGCTCCTGGCATATCCTTTGGATCGGTCTGATCGGGCTTATTGCATGCATTTTTTACACGGCCGGCCCCGTTAAATTCAAGTACCGCGCGTTCGGCGAGCTTGCCGTCTTCATGATGTGGGGCCCCCTGATGGTCGAAGGCGCCTACGCGGTTCAACGGCAAACCCTTTCCCTCAAGGCCCTCTATATTTCGATTCCTTTCGGGGTTCTCGTCGCCCTGGTCCTCTTTGCCAACAATATGAGAGACATCGACTACGATTCACGCCAGAATATCAAGACATTAAGCATCATGCTCGGCAGCAGCCGAAGTTACCAGCTCTTTGCCGGGCTCATTGTACTGGCCTATGCCTGCGTGCTCGGGATGATCATTACGGGAATCATGAGCATCTGGGGGCTGTTGATCTTCCTCTCCGTGCCCAAGGCCGTGACCCTTCTTAAAACCTTCCGGGAAAAGATCCCCGATATGGCCGATGCTTTGACAGCCCAATTTGATACCGTTTTCGGTATTCTTCTGATCCTGGCGATATTCCTGGAAGCGAGGATCGTCTTTTGATTCCAGTCGCAATTCTTCTCACCCTCGCCTGCTGGGCCTTTACCTTTGGGATGGCCTGGGGAAACTTCTGGGTCAAGATCGGTCTTTCCGTAATCATCATCTGCCTCTATTCCTTGATCTGGCAGAAACCAAAGGTTCGCTTCTCCCTGAAAAGCGTCACCGCCGGCATGCTTTCGGCAGTGGTTCTTTACGGGCTCTTCTTCCTCGGAAATCGGATGGCGCCTTACATCGTTCCCGGGGCGGGCGCCCAGGTCGGCGGGATCTATGACCTCGGAACAGGCACCGACCGGGTTCTCATCTTCCTGCTGTTATGCTTCATCACCGGCCCGGGTGAAGAGATCTTCTGGCGTGGCTTCCTGCAGGAAAAACTGATGCAGCGCTTTGGCGACCTGAAAGGATTCGCCATCGGAACCGTGATTTACGGCGGCGTCCATCTCTTTTCGATGAATTTCATTCTGATCGCCGCCGCCCTGGTAGCGGGAGCCTTCTGGGGAGGCCTCTACCTCTGGCGGCGGGATCTGGGCTTGGTCATCGTATCGCACTCTCTCTGGGGCGCCTTCATTTTCGCCGTCTTTCCGATACACTGAACTTCTATCGCCGTCCGTCTGCGTTCCGGACCACGTCAAGTCCGTTCACGACCGATACGGGTCGTACCTTTCGGGGCCTTCGGGGCGCCCGGGGTCTTGGCATTCCTCCCCCGCGGCATCACAGGGCCGCCGTCAAACGGGATATGCCGTCCGCCGGGTCCCCGTGGAGGTGGATCCGAATCACGCGGCGACCCGCGTTGATCAGGGCCTGCCGGTCGCCGAAGACCTGGGCCTGTTTCAGGACGCCGAACGTGAGCGCGGATTCCGGCCGCCCCATTTCATCGGGGATCGGCGCATCCCGGGGATCGTCCGCCGTGAACTGAATGAACAGGCCGCGCCCGGCGTCTCCCTTGTGGAGCTGCCCGGTCGAGTGGAGGAAGCGGGGCCCGTAGCCGACGGTCGTCACGAGATGGAAACGGTCCCGGATCCGCATCCGCAGGCGCTGCAGAGCCTCGTCCATTCCAGGTGAGGGCATCAGATAGGCATGGAGCGCGGCGTAGGCGCCCGGTTCCGCCTGCCCGAGAAACGCCGCCAGCGTCTCTTCCGGCTTCCGGGCATCGAGATCGCCGTAAACGGACAGACCCGGCCCCTTCAGCACCGGGATCTCCACCGGCATCGCCCCCTTTTCGCGGTACTCCGCGATCATCTTCCGGGCGAGAACCTTCGCCGCTTCCACGTCCGGCTGATCGAACGGGTTGATCGCCAGCCGCCAGCCGGCGACCGCCGTGGCCATCTCCCAGAAGAAACACTGGCCGCCCAGGTCATAGGGATCGGCAAGCTTGAGATCGATGACGGGATGGCCGGCCTCCGCAAGCGCCTCCCGTTGCGCCTCTCCCGCATCGTCCCCCGCCAGACGGATCGAGCAGAAGATCCGGTCCGGACCGTAAACCGGGGGCGGCCCGAACTCCTCGCCGACGACCGGCAGGATCCCCTCCCCCTCCTTTCCCAGACTCTCCGCAAGGAGCTGTTCCACCCAGTCGCCGAAAGCGGCCAGCCGCGGCGAGAAGAGAAAGGTAAGCTTGTCGCGGCCCTGCGCCGCGAACTCCCCGAGGAGCGCTCCGAGCAGCACTCCGTTCATCTCTTGTTTGTTGTTAGCAAATTCACATTCTGCTGCCGCAGCGGCCCGCTCTAACAGTAGCCCGACATCCATCCCGAGCAGCGCGGCCGGGACGAGGCCGAAGCAGGAGAGAGCCGAATAGCGCCCGCCGATTTCCGGGTCGTTGAGGAAGGTGTGGCGGAAATGGTGCGCGCGGGCGATCTCCGCCAGGGCGCTCCCGGGATCGGTGATCGCGAGAAAGCGCCTTCCCGCCTCCTCCGCCTCGAGCTTCTCCGCAACGAGGTTGTAAAAATACCTCATGAAGGAGAAAGTCTCGACCGTCCCGCCCGATTTCGTGGAGACGACAAAGAGCGTCCGTTTCAGGTCGAGCCGTTCGGCGCGGGCGAGAACCGCCCCCGGGTCCGTGCTGTCCAGGACGGCGAGGTCGAGGAAGCCGTCGGCCGCACCGAAGACCTTCCGGAACACCTCCGGCGCGAGGCTGGAGCCCCCCATCCCGAGCAGCAGGGCGAAGTTGAAGCCGTCGGCGCGGACGCCTTCGACGACGGACGCGATCTCGGCGAGACGCCCCGGCATCGCCCGCGGGCTGTCGAGCCAGCCGAGGCGGTTGGCAATCTCCTTCGGTTCCGGTTTCCAGAGGGTGTGGTCCTTCCGCCGGATCCGTTCCGCGACCCGGCCGGCCGCCAGGACCTTGCGGGCCTCCCCCGCCGCCGCCCGGCAGGACTCCGGACGAAACGTCATCCTTGCCGTCATGGCCGTTCCCTTTCTTGCAATCAACAGCACCCTCGTTTTTTCAGTTTGGCGTAGAGCTCCTCGTGGAGAGGCGCCGGAATCCCCAGGGTTCGCCCGGTGCGGACGGCATAACCGATGAAGAGCTCCACCTCCGTCCGCCCCCCCTTCTCATAATCGAGCTGCATGGATGATCTGGTCGCATAGGGAAAGCGTTCGACCGTCGCGATTCCGCGATCCACGCTGTCCGCCGGGAGGGCGATCCCCTTCGCCGCCGCCAGACGTTCAATCTCCGCCATCAGCCCCCGGACCATCCCCCTCCCCTTCTCATCCGCCATCACGTCGCCGAAGCACAGCCCCATCAGCGACGTCACGCCGGCCATCGGGCTCACGAAGAGGTACTTTGCCCAGAGAGGAACGGCGATCGCGGCCGACAGCTCCGCCTTGATCCCGGCCTCCTTCAGGAGTTTTTCCAGCGGGCGGTAGATCTCGGCCTGCCCGTCATCGGGGCCGAAGAGGAGCTGGCAGCTCCCCCCCGCCTGGCGGACGACGCCCGGCGCCTCGATGAAAGCGGAGATGTAAACGCAGCCGCTCAGGACCACACCCCGGGGCAGGATCGACCGGAGCCGTTCGGCGATGTCGACTCCGTTGAGAAGCGGCAGGACGATTGTTTTGGCATGCAGAAGCGGGGCGAGTCGGGCCGCGGCCTCCTCCAGCGCATATTCCTTCACGCAGACGAGTACAAGGTCACAGGGGCCGACCGCGGCCGGATCATCGGTCGCCAGATCGGGCGTAGCCCTGAACTCGCCCTCCACCGTCTTCAGCAGCAGGCCGCCCTTCCGGATCGCCGCGAGGTGCGCACCCCGGGCAATGAAGACGACTTGGTGTCCCGACGAACCTGCGTACTTCACGGCAATCTTCCCGCCGAAATAACCGCCCACCCCTCCGACGCCAAAAACCGCGATTTTCATGACTATTCCTCTTGATGACAATCGATCTCCCGGAAAATCCAGAGACAGCTCCCAACGCGGATTTTCCTACCACAAAAAAGAACGCCCTTATAGAAGTTTTTTTGACTTCCAAAACAGCATGGCTTTATCGGGAAACATCTCCAGAAGAACGCATATCCCGGCCGGCAACCATCGTCCGCAATATTTCGGAAACTGCATCCTTGTGTT
>CAKKRN010000130.1:0-6987 GCA_919902745.1 Syntrophaceae bacterium
TCGTTTTTAGCTTGTAAAACTAAGTCAAAATAAGTAATATACCCTTGTGTTTTTAAATTGTGCGATTAAGCAAGGTGCTCAATGCGTAGATTCATTGATGAAGAACTCCGGCGATGGAAGGACGGGACACGGCGCAAACCGCTTATTTTAAGAGGGGCAAGGCAGGTTGGTAAAACCTGGTCGCTGAAGGAGTTCGGGAAAAACCGGTTTGAATCCCTCGCCCTGGTGGATCTGGAGCGCAATCCTCCCTTGCGCAGGCTGTTCGATGGCGATCTCGGCGCGGCGCGCATCTGCTCCGACCTGGAGGTGCTGCTCAGACAAAAGATCACACCGGGGAAAACCCTCCTTTTCCTCGATGAAATCCAGGCCTGTCCCCGCGCCATAACCGCCCTGCGCTATTTTTACGAGGAGATGCCCGATCTGCATGTAGTGGCCGCCGGCTCGCTACTGGAATTTGCACTCAAGGACGCCTCCTTTCCTGTCGGTAGAATCCAGTTTCTCAATCTCTATCCCCTCTGCTTCGCCGAATATCTGGAGGCCATCGGTAACGCTTCCGCAACTGCCGCCGTTCTCGGCAATCCGGCCGATATAACCCCCGCCGTGCATGAACTTCTCCGTGACGAACTGAAGCGATATTTTTTCATCGGCGGAATGCCGGCGGCTATCAAGGCTTACACGGAAAGCGGCTCTTTGCGGGACGCCTTCGAGGTTCAGGGGGAGATTGTGGAATCGTACCGGATGGATTTTGCCAAATACACTCCCCAGGTTGACCGCTACTGCCTCGACTCGGTCTTTACCTCGCTGGCGCAGAGTGTCGGACAACAGATTAAATATGCGCGGCTGGGCGAAGGGTATGCCAACCCGACTCTGAAGAAGGCTTTCGAGGCGCTCTGCCTTGCGCATGTGGCGCGCAGAATTCCATCCGTCGATCCTTCCGGCCTGCCGCTGGGGGCGAGCGCTTCGGCAAAGATATTCAAGGCTCTGCTGCTGGATGTGGGGTTGATGCGTTTCCTGTCCGGGCTGCCGGATGATGTGGAGTATGCCAGGGGCGATCTGCTTGCCGTCTATCGCGGCGCCATGGCGGAACAGTTTGTAGGGCAGGAGATGCTCATCTCGCAAAACGGAAGCCTTTATTACTGGGATCGGCAGGCGAAAAGCAGCTCCGCCGAGGTTGATTATCTAACTGTTCTGAATGGCAGGATTCATCCGGTGGAGGTAAAAAGCGGCGCGACCGGCAGTCTGAAAAGCCTGCACCTGTTCATGGCCGCATACCCGGAGTGCGGCAAGGCGCTGGTCTTTTCCGACCGACCCTTTGCCGATCTGCCGGAACAGAAAATCGCCTTCCTGCCGCTCTACAGCGCCTATGCGGCGAGCGGGGGGCGCGATATGCCGGATGATGCGGTATGCGGGGCAGTCGGGTAGTTCAGGTAGCGTTTGTTGAAACCATTCTGGAAATGCGAGCGGCGTATTTGATGTTGCGCCGATAGCTCGGAAAACTATTGACACTAATGGGGCAGGAAGATAAATTACCGGCCGGGATCGGTAAAAAGTAATTGTCGACCGCCGTCTGGCGGAAAGCTGCTTTCGCAAAGGAGATGCAGATGGAAAAAACTTTTTCGCCCGTTGTGAAGACCGCTCAAGAGTTGCTGGCCTTCCAACTGGAAGGTCTGAAGTGGTCCGTCACACATGCCTATAATGGTTCGCAGCATTACCGGGCCAAGTTTGACGAAACCGGTTTAAAACCGGCCGATATCAAAACACTGGACGACATACAAAGACTCCCCTTTGTATCGAGCAAGGACCTCCAGGAAGGGTATCCCTTTCCGCTTTTGAGCGTACCCTTTAAGGATATCGTGCGGATACACGCCTCCAGCGGCACGACGGGCAAGAGAAAAATCCTCTGCTACACCGCCAAGGACATCGACGACTGGGCGGAGATGTTTGCCCGGTGTTACGCCTACGCAGACTGCACGGCCGAAGACAGAATCCAGATCGCCGTAGGGTATGGCGTATGGACGGCGGGCTGGGGGTTCCAGAATGGCTGCGAACGGTTTGGCGCCATGGCCATCCCGGCCGGCCCGGGCAACCTCGATATGCAGTGCCAGTTTCTCGAAGACTTCCAGACGACGGTCATGTGCTGCACCGCCTCGATGGGACTCCTGATGGCCGAGGAGATAGACAAGCGCGGCCTGCGCGGGAAGATAGCGCTGAAGAAGATGATATTTGGCTCCGAACGGTCGAGCGACGCCATGAGGGTGCGGATTTCTGAGCTTTCCGGGGTTGCCGCGGACCAGCTCTTCGATATCCCCGGGCTCACCGAGCTCTATGGTCCGGGGACGGGTCTTGATTGCCGGCACCATCAAGGCATCCACTACTGGGCGGATTACTACATCCTGGAGATACTTGATCCTGAGACGCTGAAACCGGTGCCCCCCGGAGAGGTGGGAGAGATGGTGGTGACAACGCTCCGGAAAGAGGGGGCGCCGCTTATCCGCTACCGGACGCGGGACTTGACCAGGATCATCACGGCGCCCTGTCCCTGCGGGAGCGTAATGCCCATGCATGACAGGATCCTGGGGAGATCGGACGACATGTTCATTTTCCGGGCCGTTAACATCTATCCCAGTCATATCGATCAAATTCTGTCGCATATCCATGGCGTGGGGAGTGAATACCAGGTCATCCTCGACCGGCGCGAGAATGGGAAAGACAGTATGCTGATCAAGGTGGAGAGGGCCATGGACGTCTCGCCGTGCCACGATGACGGTCCGATAAGAAAGGCCATCGAACATGACATAAAGCAGCAGATCATGGTGAGCTGCGATGTCGAGGTCGTTGATTATGCGGCCCTGCCGAGGTCGGAGAGAAAGACAAAAAGGGTCTTTGATAACAGAGACTGACAAAAGGGGGGTACATCGTGACGCGTTTTGAATATCATAAGCCACACACCATCAAAGAAGCGATCGGTCTGATGGGGAGCCTGGAGAATGCTAAATTTATCGCCGGTGGCACCGACGTCATGGTGCTCATCAAGCGGAAAAAGATCGCCCCGGCGCATCTGATCTCGCTCCGGAACATCAATGACTTCTCGTCCATTGACATTGGGGATGGTTTGCAGATCGGGGGCGGGGTCACCCACAGCGACATCGTGGCGAACGAGTTCATCCAAAAACGCTACTCGGCGCTTACCGATGCCGCGGGCAAAGTCGGCTCCCGGCAGATACGCAACGTGGCCACCGTCAGCGGCAACATATGTAATGCCGCCCCTTCAGCGGACACGGCCTGTCCGCTCCTTGTCCTCGATGCAGACGTAAAGATAGCCGGGCCTAAAGGTGAACGCCAGGTCCCCCTCGATGATTTCTTCCTGGGAGCGAACCGGGTCGATCTCGGGCCGGGTGAAGTGGTAACCGGCTTTCATCTGCCCCCTTTCGGGCTGAATACCGGTTCTGCCTACATCAAGCATACGAGAAGACAGGCCATGGACCTCCCCATGGTCGGGATTGCCGTGCGCGTGACCATCCGAATCGGCGGCAGTGAGATCGGCTGCAAAGATGCCTTCTGCACCATCGACAGCATTTCGAATATACTCCGGCGGCTGGAAGACGAGGAACTCCGCTGTGAAGATGTGCGGATCGCCATGGGTGTGGTGGCGCCGAGACCGGTACGCGCCAGGAAAGCGGAGGCGGCGCTCAAGGGCAAGGTCATATCGGAAGCGCTTTTCGAGGAAATCGCTGAAATTGCGGCATCAGAGGCTCAGCCGAGGGACAGCATCCGGGGCGAGGCATGGTACCGGCGGGAAATGGTCAAAGTGCTCACGAAAAGGGCCATCCTCATTTCCGTGGACCGCGTGCTCAGACCCGATGACATGATTTTACGGGGACACGATGCGGCATCGTGTCCCCGGGTGAGAGGATAAAGATGAAGCGAGAAATCACGTTTAAGCTCAATAACGAAGAGCGCAAGGTGGAAGTTGATCCCGGGTGGACGCTGCTTTATGTGCTGAGAGAGGTCCTGGAACTGATGGGTACGAAAGAGGGCTGTGGGTACGGAGAGTGCGGCGCCTGTACGGTCATTATAGACGGTCTGTCCGTGAACTCATGCCTCTATCCGATTCTCGAGGCGGAAGGCCGGGCCGTGACGACCATAGAGGGGCTCAGGGCGGCAAGCGGCGAACTGCACCCTCTCCAGCAGGCCTTTGTCAATGAAGGCGCTGTCCAGTGCGGATTCTGTACGGCGGGCATGATCATGTCGGCGAAGGCGCTCATCGATGAGAACGAGAAGCCGACGGAAGACGACATCAAGGACAACATTGCCGGCAATCTTTGTCGCTGTACCGGCTATGTGCAGATTATCGATGCGATAAAAACCGTTGCCGGCGGGGGGCGAACATGAGCGATCTTACAACGGTGGGGAAAAAAATCACCAAGAGGGACGCCCCGCTGAAAGTCACCGGCGGCGCAACCTATATTCAGGACTTGAAGATACCTGGCATGCTCTACGGCGGGATTCTCTACAGTAAATATGCCCACGCGAAAATACTGAAACTGGACACAACCCGGGCGGAGCGCCTCCCCGGCGTGATGGCCGTCATCACCGCCGCCGATGTGCCAAACAATTTCCGGTTCGGCATCATGAAGGACAACCCCCCGCTGAAGGGAGGCCGGGTCCGTTCCACGCGGGATGAGATCGCCGCTGTTGCGGCCGTGAGTGCCGAGATTGCCGCGGCGGCTCTGGAACTCATTGAAGTCGAGTATGAGGAGTTGCCGGGGATTTTTGACCCTCTGGAAGCCATGAAGGAGGGGGCGCCGCTCGTCCACGAGGAGATGAAGTCCAATATCCTGAAGATGCCCTGGAAACTCATCTGCGGCGATGTGGAGGCGGCGAAAAAAGAGTCCGCTTATGTCGTTTCCGATACCTTCCGCACCCAGTGGGTAACGCACTGCTGCCTCGGTACCAGCGGCTGTATTGCCGCCCTCGATACGAGCAATAACCTCACCATGTACAGCAATACCCAGATCCCTTCCCTGGCCCAGAACGACTACATCGAAGCGTTAGCCGCCTTCGGGCTCAAAGGCAGACGGGTACGGATCATTCAATGCACCATAGGCGGCGGTTTCGGCAGCAAGCTTGATACCTACGCCTATGAATATATTGCTATCCTGCTCGCCATGAAGACGAGAAAGCCGGTCAAGTTCATTTTCTCCCGGGAGGAGGAATTTTTCGCCACCTCGCCCCGGCAGTGTTCGATCACCAAAATTTCCCAGGGATGCGACAAGGACGGGCGGCTTACCTTCCGTGAAATGGAGATGGTCCTCGATAACGGCGCCTACACGTCCTGGGGGGCGACGACGCCCTCCGTCATGATGATGCCCATTTCATCGCTCTACAAGGTGCCGAACATCAAGTACGTTGCCCAATGCGTCTATACGAACAACACCTACAGTCAGGCCATGCGGGGCTACGGAAATCCCCAGGCCACCTTTGCCATTGAATCATCGCTCGACCAATTAGCCGAGAAGGCGGGCCTTGACCCCTATGAGCTGCGTTTCCGAAATGCCAACGAACCCGGAGAGCTTACGCCTCAGAATTTCCAGGTCACCTCCTGCGGGATGAAGGAGTGTATGGCTGAGGTCGTCAAGAGGCTCGACTGGAAGGGCAAAAAGGGGAACGGCAATGGCCGCGGCGTCGGGATGGCGTCGCTTATCCATGTGGGCGGCGGCGCCAGGGTATACAAGTCCGACGGCTGCGGTACGATCATCAAAATGGATGACCGGGGTAAGGTCGATGTCCTAACCGGAGCGACGGAAATAGGCCAGGGATCGGAGACGGTCCTGGCGCAGATTGTGGCGGAGGTGCTTGGCGTGCCCATTGATGATATCAACGTCATCAATAACGATACGGACGTCTGTCCCTGGGACGTGGGAGCCCATGCGAGCCGGTCTACCTTTGTGGCCGGGAATTCGGCTTTGGGCGCGGCGCGGAAGATCAGGGAGCAGATGCTGGCGGTGGCGGCGCAGAATATGGGCGAAGACCCGGCCTCACTGGACATAAAAAACGGCGTCGTCTTCTCCAGGAATGATAAGGAAAAGAGTCTGCCCCTGTCCAAGGTGCTGAGGAAGGTCCATTACACTTCCGGCGGGAAGATGTTCATGGCGGAACACTTCTACGATCCGCCCAACGAGAATTTTGACAAGGAATTTAAAGGCAACCTTTCCGTCTCCTACGCATACGGCGTCCATGGGGTGGAGGTAGAGGTGGACAGGGAGACGGGACAGGTAAAGATCCTCAATTACATCGCGGCCCACGATGTAGGCAAGGCCATTAACCCCATGCTGCTGGAAGGCCAGATATACGGGGGCGGGCTGATGGGGATCGGCTACGCCCTTGGCGAGACAATGATCTACGAAAAAGGGCGCCTGAAGAACGGCAACTTCCTGGACTATAAGATGCCAACCGCAAAAGACGTGCCGCCGGTCCAGGCCGTCATCGTGGAGACGGACGAGCAGGCCGGGCCCTTCGGGGCCAAGGGCATCGGGGAACCGGGACTTGTGCCCACGGCGCCGGCCATCGCCAACGCCATCTATGATGCCGTAGGCGTCCGGATCAAGGACCTGCCGATTACTCCGGAGAAGGTACTCCGGGCCTTGCAGGAAAAAGCGCAGGCCGACACAGGAAGGAGTGGTGCATGAAACTTCCCCCTTTTGAGTACCTGGAACCGTCAACCGTTCTGGAAGCCTTATCGATGCTGGATACTTACCGGAACACGGTGCAAATAATCGCCGGCGGGACGGAGGTTGTCAATCGCCTGAAGTTGAGACTTATCAGTCCCGACTATATAATGAACATCAAAAAATTGCCGGATTTGGGAGGCATCGTCGAGCATGAACAGTCAATCGTCATCGGCGCCAATGTTTCCTTGAATGAAATACGAGACTCCTCCCTGCTGCAGGATAAATATAAGGCTATTGCGGAAGCCGCCTTTCAGGT
>CAKKRN010000130.1:7087-11424 GCA_919902745.1 Syntrophaceae bacterium
ACTCCTCCCTGCTGCAGGATAAATATAAGGCTATTGCGGAAGCCGCCTTTCAGGTGGCCGCTCCGCCGCTGGCTAATATGGGGACGATCGGGGGCAATATCCTGCAGAATACGCGGTGCCTGTTCTACAACCAGTCCGAGATAGTGCTGAAGGGGCTTGGGGTGTGCCATAAAAGGGGCGGCGCAAGCTGTCTGGCCGTAAGGGACAGCAAGCGCTGCTTCAGTGTCTATCAGGGCGATATGGCGCCGGCGCTCATTGCCTTTGCTGCCCAATGCGTCCTCGAAAAGAGCGGCTCCCGGCGCACCATTCCCATTATTGATCTTTTTACCGGGATGGGCACACAACCTTTATCCATAGAAAACAATGAGCTGCTCACGGGGATCATTATCCCGAAACAAAACGGCGCCTATGGTTCCGCTTACCGGAAACTCAGAGTCAGGGGCAGCATTGATTACCCGCTGGCGTCTGCGGCGGCGTTTCTGGCGCTCAGTGCCGACGGGAAACTTGCCGCCAGCCGTCTCGTCATCGGCGCTGCCGGTCCCGCGCCCAAGGTTATCGACCGGGCCTCTGCGGCGCTGCTGGGGAAATTGCCGGAGGCGGCGGACCTCAAAGCCGCCGCCGACATGGCCTATGAGCTGTCGGAAGGTGTGGACAATCTCGCCCTGCCCGGCGATTACCGGAGAAAAATGGTGCGGGTGTTCGCGCAAAGGGCCCTCCAGGGAGCCCGGACCGATATGAAGAGGGGGATGTGAAATGAAGGAGATGAAGCGATATTCCCTTACCCTGACGGTGAATAATGAAACCCATGCGGTGGTGACGCCGCCGAACCGCACCCTGCTTGAGGTACTGCGCGATGACCTCCAGCTCACCGGTACAAAAGAGGGCTGTGGTGAAGGCGCCTGCGGGTCCTGTACGGTGCTTGTCGACGGTCAGCCGGTGCGATCCTGCCTGACGCTGGCCGTGGCTATGGAAGGCAGAAAGATTACCACCATAGAAGGGCTTGCCCAGGGAGGCCAGCTGCACCCTATCCAGGCAGCCTTTGTAGAGCACCACGCAATCCAGTGCGGATTCTGCAGCCCGGGAATGATACTCACCGTCCAGGCGCTCCTGAACGATAACCCGACCCCTGCGGAAGGCGAGATACGCCGCGCCATATCGGGCAATGTCTGCCGGTGCACAGGCTACGCCAAGATCGTGAAAGCGGTCCAGTCGCTGGCCGGGGAGGGGAGGTAGACTACATGGAAAAATTCTCTCTGCTCGGAAAAGATATGAAACGGATCGATACGGCCGCCAAGGCTACCGGAGAGGCCATTTTCTCGGCTGATCTGTCCCTGCCACGGATGCTTATCGGCAAGGCACTCCGCTCGCCCTATCCTCATGCGCGGATAGTGGCAATTGACACCTCAAAAGCGGAAAGGCTCCCGGGGGTCAAGGCCGTTATCACCGCGAAGGATATGTGCGGCGATAGATGGGGAGTGTTCAGATACACCCAGGACCAGCAGTTTCTCCCCACCGAGAAGGTCCGCTATGTGGGCGAAGAAGTAGCGGCGGTTGCCGCCATCGACGAAGATACGGCGCTGCAAGCCCTGACGCTCATTGACGTTCAATACGAAGCGCTCCCGTCCGTCTTCACCATTGACGATGCCATAGCCGCCGGGGCGCCGCAGCTCCACGATGCCTATCCGAACAATATCAATGTCCATGTAAAGATTGATGTAGGAGACATTGAAAAAGGCTTTAACGAATCCTACTTAGTCAGGGAAGACACATTCAGCGCCCCGGAGGACGCCTATTTTCAGGGCGAACCCTATGCCGTCGTGGCCCAGTTCGACCAGGCGGGCAACCTCGAGATATGGATGCCCAACGCCGGCCCCCATATGAAGGCCAAGCCGCTTTCGAACGTTCTAAAAATTCCGCTGAACAAGGTGAGAGTACGAAAAATCACCATCGGCGGGGCCTTCGGGGGCCGTTCGGAAATATCGCCCGCCGATGTGATCTGCGCCTTCCTGGCGCGGAAAGCCCACCGGCCCGTCAAGATTGTCTACACGCGGGAAGAAAATACCGTGGCCACGCGGCAGGCCCACGCCCTGGTTACCAAAATTAAAACCGGCGTGGACCGGGAAGGGAAGGTCCTGGCGCGGGACATCACCTGTCATATGGATGGCGGCGCATACAGCTCTACCGGCCCCATCGCCACCTCCGTCCCCTTCCTCTGCATGGAACAGGCCTACCGGATGGACAACGTCCGCTACAACGGCTACCGGATCCTTACCAACAAACCGATCCGGGGCATGTTCCGCGTCCACGGGCGGGCCTTTGCCTGCGGCGTCGATATTCAACTGGATATGATAGGCGCCGCGCTGGGTATCGACCCGCTGACGATGCGTCTCAGGAACGCCCGTCAAACCGGGGACTATACGCCGACCAAGTCTTACGTGGCCAGTTGCGGCATGACGGAGTCGATCGTAAAAGCCGGGGAAAAGTCGGAGTGGAAGGAAAAGTTCGGCAAACTTCCCCCCTATCACGGCATCGGCATCGGCTGCAACTCGGTGCAGACGGGCTTCCCCATGGGGATCAGGGGGGGCTCCCAGGCCTTCATCAAACTGAACGAAGATGGCGGCATTACGGTCATCACCGGGATCGTCGACAACGGTCAGGGCAACGACAACATGGTGGTCCAGATTGCCGCCGAGGAACTCGGGCTTACCCCCGATGATATCCAGCTTATCAATGCCGATACAGAAGTGGCCCCTAGTGATCCCGGCTCCTATGCTATGTGTTCGACCTTCATCGGCGGCAATGCGGTGCGTCTTGCAGCCCGGGATGTAAAACAGAAGCTCTTCAAGATTGTGGCTGGTGAGTTTGGCGTAGGTGAAGACGAGCTCACCGCCCGGGACAGAAAGATCTTCGTGACGGAAAACCCCGAAAAAGCGATGAGCATCGCCAAAGCGGTCCGGATTGCGCTGAGCCGCAACGAATCGATCAGCGGTGAAGGTTCCTACTGGCCCAATGTTGACCCAAAACGCGAATGGGTAAAGAACCCCTACGGTCAGCTTTCGGAGACTTTCTCCTTCGGGACAGTTATTGCGGAGGTTAAAGTAGACCCTGAAACAGGGCAGGTGGAGGTGCTGGAGGTAACGGCAGCCCAGGATGTGGGCTTCGCCCTCAACCCGCAGGTCATCGAGGGGCAGTTCGAAGGCGGTGTCGCCATGGGCGGTCAGGGAGGGATGTTGAGCGAATTCCTTCAGTGGCACGAGGGTCGGGTGCTCAACCCCACCCAGTTCGGTTACTTGGTGCCGCTGGCCATCGATATGCCGAAGATCAACAACATCATTGTGGAAACCATCGATCCCAAAGGCCCTTACGGGGCCAAGGAAGCGGGCATGTCCGTTGCCATGAGCGCGGCGCAGGCATACTGCGGCGCCATCAGCAATGCGGTGGGAGTCTATTTCCACGATTACCCCATCACGCCGGACAAGATCGTGAAGGCCATCGAGAAGAAAAAGAAGCGGGAAAATACAAAGGTGCCGGGATGAAAATCGAGAAGGTCGACCACATTAGCTTTGCCGTGAAGGATCTGGAAGCGACAAAAAAAGTCTACAAGGAAGATCTGGGTCTGGAACCGGCTTATGAGTATGTCGCTCCTTCTGAAAAGATAAAAGTGGCGCGGTACTTCATCGGCGAGGTGGCGGTGGAGCTGATGGAATCAACGGCGCCGGATGGAGAAGTTGCTAAATTCATTGCCGGCAAAGGAGAGGGAGTCTTCCTGATATCATATAGAGTAGCTGATCTTGCCCAGGCCATGCAGGAGCTCCAGGAGAAACATGTCCAACTGATCGATAGCAAGCCCAGAGAGATCTTCGGGACCAAGTATGCCTTCATACACCATCCCGATAAGCTTAGCGGGGTGCTGACCGAACTTATTGAAGGGGATTTCGATATAAATAAGTAATAATAAGCAGACTATAAGGAGGGGCTAAGAATGCGAGTGTTAGTAATAGGAGGGATGGGCGGGATGGGTCAGGGAGTCTCCCGTGACCTGATAAAGCAAGATAAGATCGAGAAAGTCATTCTCGGTGATATAAATACAGATCCGGATAGAATGCAGGATAAGTTGCGGGCCAGTGAAAAGGTATCGCTCATCAGAATCGATGTCAACGATCACCAGGGCATGGTCAGTGCCATCAAGGCTGCCGACGTGGTCATCAACTGCGCGGGGCCATTCTACAAGACGGCGGTGGCCGTAGCCAGGGCCGCTGTGGAAGCGAAGGTCAATTACATAGATATTTGCGATGACTATGAGGCGGCGGAGATTCTTTTTGCCTCCGATATTGATA
>CAKKRN010000130.1:11524-14712 GCA_919902745.1 Syntrophaceae bacterium
GATATTTGCGATGACTATGAGGCGGCGGAGATTCTTTTTGCCTCCGATATTGATAACGCGGCCCGGGCGGCCGGGATAACCGTCTTGACCGGCATGGGATCGGACCCGGGAACCAATAACGTCATAGTGAAGTGGTTCGCGAACAAACTCGATCGCGTGGACGAGATCGCCTTATTCTGGGTAGTAAGCATCGCCGAGCTTGCCGGCGCCGCCTGGGATCACAGCCTCCACATGACGATAGGTAAAATCCCCCAGTACCTGGATGGCCGGTTGGAACATGTAGAAGGCGGCACGGGTGTAGAGACGGCTACCTTTCTCGAGCCCCTTGGCGCCTGTCAGGTTTGCTATGTGGGTCATCCGCAGCCGCTCACAATCCCCCGCTATATAAAAGGGGTGAAGCGGGTGGTGATCAAAGGCGCGCTCATCCCCGGCTGGGTGGACCAGCTCATTAAAGAGCAGAAAGATACCGGTTTTCTCAGTAAAGAGCCGTTGGATGTCAAGGGGACAAAAGTAACCCCCTATGATCTGACTTTAAAGCTTTGGGAGGCCATTCCCAATAATAGAGACAGGGGACCTCAGTCTTCCGGCTTGAAAGTGATCGTCAAGGGGGAGAGAAATGGTCAACAGGTGACCTACACGGCCGACATGGCGGGCCGGATGGCCCCCGGAACAGGTCTGCCCGCCTCTATCGCCGCTCTCATGCTTGATGCCGGCGACGTGACGGTAAAGGGCGTGGTCGCCCCGGAAGGCTGCATCGATCCGGAGAAGTTCCTGACGGCATTACTGCAACGAGGCGCCAGAATACATCAAACGGAAACGATCACATCGATGCTGGCAATTTAGCCTGCGCCAGGCAGATAGAAAGGGAAATCTCATGAAAACCATCGAGAAACTGAACATAACGAAGAGTCGGGAGCTTTTTGAAGAGGCAATAAAATTAGTTCCCGGCGGCGTCCTGGGCGCCAGAAAACCCAGCGATTTTATCGAAGGAGAATATCCGATCTTTCTCGAATCCGGCCAGGGCAGCAGATTGACGGACGTTGACGGGAATGAATATATCGACTTCCTCTGCGGCTATGGGCCCATTATCCTGGGCTATAGAGAGAAAGAAGTTGATGAAGCCGTTATCCGGCAAATAACCGACAAAGGCTTCTGCTTCACGCTCACCCAGAGGTATCAGAATCAGCTCGCGAAAAAACTAAGCGAAATCGTCCCCTGTTCAGAAATGAGCATTTTTTTAAAGACCGGTTCAGATGCCACTACGGCCAGCATCCGTATTGCGAGGGCATACACAAACCGGATCAAGGTTATGCGCTGTGGTTACCACGGCTGGCATGACTGGTGCGTGGAGATGAAAGGGGGCGTTCCGGAAAAGTTCTACGAGGATGTCCATGAATTCCGCTACAACAATCTTGCTCAGCTCGAGGACTTGATGGCCAGATATGGCGATCAGACAGCGGCCATCATGATGACTCCTTTCGGGCATCCCAACCATCAAAAGATGGCGGAACCTCAGCCCGGGTTCCTGGAAGGTGTGAGAGAGCTCGCCAACAGGTATGGCGCAGTATTGGTCTTTGATGAGGTCCGCACCGGGTTCAGGCTCGCCATGGGTGGAGCGCAAGAACTTTATGGAGTCACCCCCGACCTGGTGGTCCTGGGCAAAGGAATGGCCAACGGATATGCAATAAGTGTTGTTACCGGGAAAGCCGATGTGATGATGGCCGCGGCACAGAAGCTTTTTATATCTTCCACCTTCTTCCCGAACAGCGACGGTTTTATTGCCGCTCTAAAAACCATTGAAATTTTAGAACGTGACAACGTCCTGGCCAACATATGGGAAAAGGGCGGCCATTTAACGAAAAAAATCCGGGACATCATTAACAAGTACGACGTTGGCGCCGAATTAACCGGTGTGGCGCCAATGTTTTATATAACCTTCAAGAAGGATGAAACGGATACCCACCGGGCCAAACGCGATGATTTTTACACCCAGCTTATCCGCAGAGGCATCTTTTTACATCCGCACCATCATGGCTATATTTCTTACCGACACACGGAGGAAGACCTGGACACCACGGCCAAGGCAATAGATGAGGCGATGGCCTACGTAAAGGACAAATATCAAAACAAGCTTTAGACCAAAAGGAGGCTTTGGGAGTATACGAAGGTTTTTTAAAAGCTACAGGAGAATACCCCGTCCTGGGAAGCGAAGCTTCTTGACATTATCGGACCGAGAGAGATATATGAGAGCCCACAGGGCAGGTTCGCCACACGAGGCCCGTTCTATTGACGTTGTGCAATTTCGCACATTGAATATGCTCAAGAAGGGAAGGAAAGGATAATTGGAGGCTGACATGAAACTAAAACAGATCGCCATTCATATTGAAAATTCACCCGGCCGTTTGTTCGAGATTACCAAGACCCTTGGAGATGCGGGAGTAAACTTGAGGGCCCTGAATCTCGTCGATACGGGTGAGTTTGGAATCTTGAGGCTCCTTGTTTCAGACCTGGCAAAAACCAGGCGCATCCTGATGGAAAAACAGATACCCGCGAAAGTGGATGAGGTGGTGGCTGCCGAGATAGAAGACAAACCGGGCCAGCTTGCGGCGCTCCTGAAGCCCCTGCAGAAAGCGAAAGTCAATGTGACTTACATGTACGCATTTATCGGATTTTCATCGAAAAAGGCGGTCATGATTTTCCGTTTCAGCGACAATGACAAGGCTGTCGAGATACTCATGAAAAACGGCATCAAACTGATCGACGCGAAAGCATTTGGGATGCTTGAAACAAAATAGCGACCCACGCCCCGGGGGCGCTTTATCGTTGAGTAACTTTTTTGAAGTTACTCAGAAGGCGGAGCCGATGCCGGTTATCGGCAATATCTATCCCTCAATACGCGATGTAGTATTTTCCCCGTTGGCGTTCGCGGCATCTCTTCGGCTTTGATAAAGATTATCTGCTTGGGCCGCTTGAAGGCAGCGAGTTTGTCCTTGCAATGTTCGAGAAGCGTTTTTTCATCGACATCGGCCTTGGGGATAACCACCGCGACCACTCTTTCACCCCATTTCTCATCGGGCATGCCGATGACCGCGGTGTCGAAGACGGCGGGGTGGCTCCCGACAACCTCTTCGACTTCGCTTGGATAGGCATGCTCACCCCCGGTGATGATCATGTTGTCCTTACGGTCC
>CAKKRN010000131.1 GCA_919902745.1 Syntrophaceae bacterium
GAGTCTGGACCGTGTCTCAGTTCCAGTGTGGCTGATCATCCTCTCAGACCAGCTAACCATCGTCGCCTTGGTAGGCCATTACCCTACCAACAAGCTAATGGTACGCGGACTCATCCTTCAGCGAGGGCTTGCAAGCAGAGGCTCTCTTTGACTGATCGACCAAAGTCTCACAGTATTATTCGGTATTAGCCCACCTTTCGATGAGTTATTCCCAACTGAGGGGCAGATTATCCACGCGTTACTCACCCGTGCGCCACTTTACTCAGGCCCCGAAGGACCCTTTCTCGTACGACTTGCATGTGTTAGGCACGCCGCCAGCGTTTGTTCTGAGCCAGGATCAAACTCTCCAGTTTTAATCCTGTTCAAGGAGATTGCTCTCCCATTTGTGACATGTATAAAAGGACCCACAAATCAATTATCCCACTATTCAATTTCCAAAGAGCCAGTTAGTAACGAGCCAGTAGAAATAAACCAATTTTGCTTTTCTGTCAAGAACAATTTCTAAAAATCTTTCCGTCTCGCAGCCCATCCGATTCAGGATGATGTATAATTATAAATCTATTTCAATGGAGATGTCAAGCGGAAATCCAAAATTTTTATTACCCCCAACCACTCTGTCAACGAACAGGCGGGCTTTCTACCCTACCTCCATCCAGGTGTCAAGTATTAATTTCATTTTTTTCAACAACTTTCATCTGCCTGGAATTACATGAATCATTTCAGTTAACCCATCCATCCGTCGACGACTTCCTCACCTCACGGACAGAATGATATACCTCTTCTTCCCCTTCCGCAGACGGATTTCACCTTTCTCGTCCGCATCTGGAAGGCCAATCTTCTCATCGAAGGCCCCGATCTGCCGGTCATTGACATAGCCTCCGCCCTGGGCGATGAGACGTCTCGCCTCCCCACGGGAAGCGCACAGGCCCGCCTCGTGAAACAGCTCAAACGCCGGTATGCCCGGGCTCAGCGCCTCCCGGCTCTTTTCAAGCGAAGGAATCGCTTCCGTATCCAGCTCCTCCGCTGATCGCGGTATGGTGCTGGAAGGGAAGAATCCGTCTTCTTTTGGTCTTACGCCAAATGCCTCGGCCGACGCCTTCCAGGCGGCCACTGCCGCCGCCTCTCCATGGGTAATCTTTGTCGCTTCAAAGGCCAGAACGGCCTTGGCCATATTGAGACGGGCGTCGCTCAGGGCTTTCACCGCAACGATCTCCTCCATCGGCAGGAAGGTGAAGAGGGCGAGGAAACGCGCCACATCCCCGTCTTCCGTGTTGATCCAGTACTGGTAATATTCATAGGGCGACGTCAGTTCGGCGTCGAGCCAGATGGTCCCCTTTTCGGTCTTTCCCATCTTGTTTCCCTGCGATGTGGTGATCAGCGGAAAGGTCAAGCTGAAGGCCGTTTCCCCCTCCACCCGCCGGATCAGGTCGATCCCGGCGACCATATTGCCCCATTGGTCGTTCCCGCCCATCTGCATCTGGCATCTGTAATTCTTGAAAAGGTGCAGAAAATCATAAGCCTGCAGGAGCATGTAATTGAATTCGATGAAATTGAGTCCCTTTTCCAAGCGGACGCGATAGCTCTCCGCGGCAAGCATTCGGTTCACGCTGAAGTGACGTCCGATATCCCGGAGAAACTCGATATAATTGAGTTGCGTAAGCCAGTCGGCGTTGTTGAGCAGGACGGCCCCGCCTTCACGGAAATCGATATATCGGGAGAGCTGCTTCTTCAGGCATTCCGCGTTGTGATCGATCTGATCCCGTGTGAGAATCTGCCGCATCTCCGTCTTGCCGGAGGGATCGCCGATCAGGCCGGTCCCTCCGCCGACGAGGGCAATCGGCCGATGGCCGTGCCTCTGCATGTGGGCCAACGACATGATCGGGACCAAGGATCCGATATGCAGGCTGGCCGCCGTCGGATCAAAACCGATATAACAGGTGACGGATTTTTCTTCCAGCAGCTCCCTGATCTGAGACTCATCCGTGATCTGTTCGATAAAACCCCTCTCCCGGAATACATCGTATACGCTCTTCAACGCTTTACCTCCACCGCCATGAGCAACATCGACATCACTTCCATTCTTCTCGCAAAGGCATCAGGATTCAGAGTAAGCTCCTCGATTCCTCCATGGATACGCTCAGCCTTTCCACCCGAACGGCCCGGCCATCCGAGGCCATCTCCACCATCACTCCCTGAAGGCGGACATCCCCTTTGGCGACATCGAACTTGTTGGGAATCTGCAGCAGGAATCGCTGCAGGATGCTCTCTTTTCTGATCCCGATGACGGAATCAAACGGACCGGTCATGCCGACATCGGTGATGTAGGCGGTGCCTTCGGGCAGAATCCGTTCATCGGCTGTCTGAACATGGGTGTGGGTTCCCAAAACAGCAGTGACACGGCCGTCAAGATACCAGCCCATGGCGATTTTTTCCGAAGTAGCCTCCGCATGCATATCCACGATGATCATCCGGGTTTTTTTCTTCAGTTTCTCGATCTCCCGCTCGGCCGTCCGAAAGGGACAGTCGAGCGGATTCATGAAGACACGACCGGCCAGGTTGATCACTCCGATAGGAAACCCGCCCAAGGTTGGAATTACCACACTCCCCCGGCCGGGCGCTCCCTCGGGATAATTGGCAGGACGAAGCAATGTTTCGTAATCATCCACAAATGCCATGACCTCTTTTTTGTCCCAGATATGGTTTCCGGAGGTCAGGACATCGATATGGGACGCATACAGCTCTTCGACGATCTCGGCGGTCACGCCGAACCCCGCAGCGGCATTTTCGCAGTTGGCTACGACGAAATCGATCCGGTGTTCCTCGATGATCCCCGGAAGAAGCTCGCGGACGGCCATCCTTCCAGGTTTTCCAACAATATCACCTATAAAGAGTATCTTCATGAAGATATCCTAGCGCGCGAAATCGGAGACACGCGTCTCCCGGATGACGGTTACTTTGATCTGCCCGGGATAGGCCAGCTCTGCCTCGATCTTCTTGATGATGTCCTTGCAGAGCATCACCGTGTCGTTTTCGGAGATCTTCTCATTCTCCACGAGAATCCGGATTTCCCTTCCGGCCTGGATCGCAAAACATTTATCAACACCGCTGAACGAATTAGCAATATTTTCAAGTTCTTCCAGACGTTTGACGTAGCTCTCCAACATCTCTCGCCGCGCCCCCGGCCGCGCGGCCGACAGGCTGTCCGCCGCCTGGACCAGAACGCCGAGCAAGGTGTTGGTCCTGCCGTCGTCATGGTGGGTGGCGATCGCCTGGACGATCCGCGGGGATTCACCGAACCGTTTGGCATAATCGGCGCCGATGCCGGCATGGGTCCCTTCAACCTTGTGATCGACCGCCTTTCCGATATCGTGCAGAAGCCCCGCGCGCTTCGCCTCCTTGATGTTCATCTTCAACTCGGCCGCCATCATCCCGGTCAGATGGGCCACATCGATGGAATGCTGCAGGACGTTCTGGGAATAGCTTGTCCGGAACTTGAGACTGCCGAGCAGCGTGATGATCTCGGGATGCAGATCATGGACACCAACATCGAAAGAGATTCTCTCCCCCGTTTCCTTGATGATCGCATCCACCTCCGACCTCACCTTCTTGACGATCTCTTCGATCCGGCCAGGATGGATTCGACCGTCGGTGATCAATCTCTCCAAGGAGAGGCGTGCCACTTCGCGCCGCACCGGATCGAAGCTGGAGAGCACGACCGCCTCCGGCGTATCATCGACGATCAGGTCGATACCGGTCGCCGCCTCGATCGCCCGGATGTTCCTCCCCTCCCGGCCGATGATCCTCCCCTTCATCTCATCGTTGGGAAGATTGACCACCGAAACCGTGTTTTCGGCCACATAATCACCCGCGTAGCGTTGAATCGCATAGGCAATGATCTCCCGCGCCGTGTTATCCGCCGTCCGCCGGGCTTCCTCCTCGATCTTCCGGATCATCAGAGCAGCATCGCGCTTCGCCGCCACTTCCATCGATTGGACCAGAAAGTTTTTTGCCTCCTCCGAAGTAATACCGGCGATCCGTTCCAGCTTGACCGTCTGCTCTTCCAGCATCCGGTCGGCGCGTTCGTGCTTTTCGTTAAGCTGGGATTCTCGTTGCAGGATTGCCTTTTCACGGTTCTCGCAAGTGGTTTCCTTTTGGGACAAAAGGTCGATTCTCCGTTCCAGGTTTTCCTCTTTTGACCGGATCCTCCGTTCCAGGGCATCGAGCTCGACCTTCCTGTCCCTGCTATCCTTCTCGAATTCAGTCTTGACCTTGAGCAAATTCTCCTTGGCCTGAAGAATGGCCTCCTTCTTGATGGTCTCCGCCTCCTTCTTGGCCTCATCGATGATCCTTCTCGAAAGATTCTCGCAGGATTCCAGTTTTGTCCGGGAAAGCCTCTGCTTGACGATGAATCCCAATACCCCGCCTACGGCAAGCACTACCAACAGGGCCAGTATCAACATACCGTTATATAACAAAGTTTCCACCTCCTTGCTGTTTACGAACATAAATCGATTGTGCTGAATGAATCCAGTCGGGAAGTTCGAGAGAAGGAATGCCAATAAAACGGTGGGGATGATAAAAAACCCCCGCCGATGCCGTGTTAGCCACCTTTTTGAACCATTTGAAAAATGGGCGCCTAATGTTGCCGCTTCAGGCTTTCCGCCACCCGCTCTTACGGGATGCCGGCGGACATGCACACGGCGAACAAGGAAAGGTCCCCGGTTCCAAGGTGTTGGCTCAAAAAACGAATGTTAATCACGCACATCGCAGGGGATAATCTACTTACGATCATTGATCAAACTGATCAATCGTTCCGCTCTGTTCTCCAATTGGTTATAAATGTTTTCTTTTGCTCCCATGATCTGCAAATACTCATCCGCAATGTTCAAAGCAGCCAAGATGGCAATGTCCAACGCCTTTCTTCCGGCGGCCTTTCCCGCCTCTTCCACCTTGCCACTGACATACCGGACAACGCTCGCTACATGCTCATCCCCCGAATCGCTTATTACTGAGAGCTCCTGTCCCAGTATTCTCACTTCAAAGCGCTTTTTCAATGGACGACCTCAAGGTTTGTTTTAGGGCGCCTTTATCTCCTGAAGCAAATCAAGAAGCGAGTCCACCTTTGTGCGTACAGCATCCCGTTCTTCCCTCAACCCCTCCATTTTTTTATTTGCTTCATCCAACTCCGTAATATTATTTTGCAGCAGTTCCTCCACCTCCAGGTTCCGTTTCTTCAGCAAGGCATAATCCCCGAGCAGACCGTTGATCTTCTTTTCCAGCTCATCAAACTTCAGAAATTCCACGATCCAACCCTTTTCCCTTTAATATTCAAGATGAATGACCTCGCCGGCCCCGGACACCCACGCCGCGTTTATCTGTGTATGATTATGCCGACATGACCTATGAAAGTCAAGACCTTATTTCCGACCTATTTCGCGGCGAAAGGAGCCGAATGAACGACGGCATTTTCACGCGCGGTCACTTCGACGCCGCATGAATTTCCCCTTCCATTTCCGGGTTCCCGCTGCCGCCCTCGGCATCGCAAAATGCAGCGGAGGGTTCCTCCAGACGCTGAAAATAGTTATGCAAGGCCTCCCAGGCCGAGGCCTGGTCGCAGATCAGTCCCGCCGCCTTCCGAAACTGGGCGCCTCCCCGCAGCCCCTTCGTATACCAGAGAAGGTGTTTCCGGAAGTCCCGGGTTCCGACTCTCTCGTCGTAAAAATCGATGGCCAGCGCCAGATGACGACGAATGGTTTCCTGCCTCTCCGCAAGGGACGGCGCTGAAATAGCGCCGCCGGCCAGATGGGACAGGATGTTCGCGATGATCCAGGGGTTTCCCAAGACCCCTCTCCCGACCATAACGCCGTCACAACCGGTCTCCCGGAGCATCCGGGCCGCGTCTTCCGGGCAGCGGATATCGCCGCTTCCGATCACCGGGATCCGGAGCCTCTCTTTGAGCGCCGCGATCAGCCCCCAGTCGGAAAGACCGGCGAAACCCTGGTCGGCTGTGCGGGGATGGAGGATGACCGCGTCGACGCCGCACTCCTCGGCGATCTGCCCAACCTCAACGGCATTGACCTGGCGCGCGTTCCAGCCGGCGCGGATTTTCACCGTCAGCGGCAGGGCCGACGCCCGTCTCACGGCGCGCAGGACGGCAGCGACACGCACCGGATCCCTCATCAATGACGCCCCGGAACCTGTCTTGGCCACCTTTTTTACCGGACAGCCCATATTCACATCCAAGAGGTCCGCCCCCCGCTCCTCCGCAATCCTTGCGGCCTCAGCCATCGTGTCCGGATCGCAGCCGAAGAGCTGGACACCGAGCGGCCGGTCCGCGGGTGACGAGGCGAGGTACCGAAAGGTCTTCTCCGTTCCGCGGATCAGACCACGCGCGCTGACCATCTCGGTAAAGGCGAGACCGCAGCCGAACGACCGGACAACCGTCCGGAAGGGGAGATCGGTGATCCCCGCCATCGGGGCGAGAAAGATATTGTTCTTCAACTGCAGATGACCGATGTTCATGA
>CAKKRN010000132.1 GCA_919902745.1 Syntrophaceae bacterium
GCAAAGGCCCGGTTTCTGACCGGGCCTTTGCACATCCGTCAAGGAAACGCAAATGGCTGAACCTTTTTCTCCCGCCGCATGGGCCAGAAGTGCCCACATCCAGACCATCTTCGGCAGCCTGCGACTCCGGGCTGCCGGAAAAAACGAGATGGTCGACGTCGCACAGGAGACGATTGTGGATGCCGGGAACCGCGGCCGCCTCTTGGGTTATCACTCGAGACAAACCGGGCGGACACCGCAGGGTCTGATCATCCTGATTCACGGATGGGAAGGAAGCGCCGACTCCACCTATATCCTCTCCACGGGGCGTTTTTTTTACCGGCAGGGGTACGATATCTTCCGCCTCAACCTGTGGGATCACGGGAAAAGCCATCACTTGAACCGGGAACTCTTTCACGGCGCAATGACGGAGGAGACGGCGCAAGCGGTCGCAAACGTCGCCCGACTTTTACCGGATCGCCCCTGTTATCTGATCGGTTTTTCACTGGGCGGAAACTTTTCGCTCCGGATTGCCCTTCGCCAATCCATTTCCCCGATTCCCAACCTGATAAACGTTTTCTGTATCAGCCCCGCTCTTGATCCCCATCAATCCACGCTGGCCATCGATGCCGGTCCTTCCATTTACCGCCGCTATTTCCTGGCGAAGTGGAAACGCTCCCTCCGGCAGAAACAGCGCTGCTTTCCCGACCTCTATCAATTTGACTCCATTCTTCATCATCGAACCTGCATGGCGCTGACGGAGGCGATCATGCCCTGGTATACCGAATTCGGCCATTACCAGGATTATTTTCGCCGTTATACACTGACGGGCGACGTTCTCGCCCCGCTCGCCATGCCGGTCACGATCTTCACCTCCGCGGACGATCCCGTCGTTTCCGCGGAGGAGTTCCATCATCTGCCGCGGAACCCGTATCTCCATCTCTCCATTCAGCGATATGGCGGCCATTGCGGATTCCTGGATCCGTTCCCCTGCGGATGCTGGTATGAGAGGAGCATCGGTGAAATCCTCGCCCGCAAGGAGGAGAGATGACCGGGAAACCTGCCGATGCGGAGATCAACACCCGCGAAGCGTTTCTGGGCCGGGTCATCGAAAAACTCGGGACGCATCCTTGCGATTTTCAAACAGCCTTCCGTGAGATCGCCACTTCCGGCCGGGATAACCGCCGACGCGCGGCCGGGGTCCTCCTTCCCCTTCTTTTTCGCGAATCATCCCCCGAAAGTTCAACCGCCGATGGATCATTCCTGTTTCAGTTGATTAAACGCTCCCCCACTGTTCCCCAGCCGGGAGACCTTAGCTTTCCGGGGGGGATGCTTCATCCGGTTCTCGATCGTATTCTGAGACCCCTGTTGACCCATGGACCTTTTCCCGTTCTTCGGGGGAATGCACGTAAATATGCCGTTTCGCAAAATGCGGATTCCTTCAGACTCATCTCTCTTTTCTTGACAAGCGCCCTCCGCGAATCATGGGAAGAGATCCGCCTTCCCCCGTCCCGCGTTTTTTTTCTGGGCCCCCTCCCCACCTACAACCTGACCCTTTTCCGGCGGACGATCTTTCCGGTCGCCGGTTTTGTGGGAAACCCCGGGTTGCTTCATCCGAACCGCGAGGTCGAAAAGATCGTTGAAATCCCCCTTTTGTCCTTCTACCAAAAGGAGCGCTTCGGCTGTTATCAAATTGACGCCGGCGATCCGGACGGGAAGAAACCGCCTCAATATCCGTGCCTGATCCATCATGACCCTGACGGCGGGGATGAGGTCCTCTGGGGGGCTACATTTAACATCATCGTCCAGTTTCTCGGAATCGTCCTGAATTACCGTCTTCCGGAA
>CAKKRN010000133.1 GCA_919902745.1 Syntrophaceae bacterium
ATTTAACATCATCGTCCAGTTTCTCGGAATCGTCCTGAATTACCGTCTTCCGGAATGGGAGAATGGACCTGTTATCATGAGAAGCCTTAAACCCGACTATCTGACCGGCCGCCGCTCTTCCTAAAGCCAACCTGCTTACGGATAACATGCACGATATTCCGCGAGTTTTATGGTCATTGGTCCCGCAGGCCGGCTAACCCCAAGACGCAATCTTCTCTTGACAGAAAATGTTTACATTGCTTAGTATACGACCGCGGACACCTGTGAGATCGTCAAGCAGATCGAAGGAATGGAAGCCCTGTTAGACCGGCCATGACGCAGAGAAAATCGCGAGGATTGAACAGTTGGTGCGCACCCACGTAGATCTTCAGACATGGGGACACCTTGCGGCAAGGTGTCCCCGTAAACCGAGAGGTAACATGAATCCGGATGTGTTTCGCGAGTATGACGTCAGGGGGGTTGTGGACAGGGATCTGACCCCGGATTTTGTCTATCTGCTGGGCCGGGCAATCGGCGCCTATGCGATCCGTCATGGCGTAAGGACAATGATCCTGGGCCGGGATTGCCGCCTCAGTTCGGAGAACTACCAGGATGCCGTCTGCCGGGGGATCCGGTCCGCCGGAATCGATGTGACCGATATCGGCCTCTGCGCGACCCCCATGCTCTATTTCGCGATCCGCCATTTCCGGTCGGACGGCGGCGTGATGGTCACAGGAAGCCACAATCCACCTGATTTCAACGGATTCAAGATCTGTATCGGTCCCGATACGATCTACGGGGAGCAGATACAGGAGCTGCGGAAGATCATGGAAAGCGGCGCCTACATCGAAGGTTCGGGGAAATCCTCTCGCCGGAAAATCGCCGAAATCTATCAGGACTATATCTTCGATCATCTGAAAGTGCGGCCCGGTCATCGTGTCGTGGTTGACGGCGGCAACGGCGTGGGCGGATTATTCGCCCTCCCGCTGCTGAAGCGCTACGGCTGCAGCGTAACCGATATCTATTGCAACCCGGACGGCCGTTTCCCCAACCACTTTCCGGATCCCACCATCCCAGAAAACCTGCGTGAATTAACCCGCCTGGTCCTTGAAAACAGGGCTGAAGTCGGTATCGCCTATGATGGAGACGCCGACCGGATCGGCGTCATCACAGACCGCGGAGAGGTCCTCTGGGGCGATGAGTTGCTTCTGCTCTTCTCCCGCTTCATCCTGAAGCGGAATCCCGGCGCGGCCATCATCGGGGAGGTCAAGTGTTCGCAGAAACTCTTTGACGATATCACCAAGAACGGCGGACGGGCCATCATGTGGAAGGCGGGCCATTCCCTGATCAAGGGAAAAATGAAAGAGGAAAAGGCCCTCCTGGCCGGAGAGATGAGCGGTCACATCTTCTTCGCGGACCGCTACTTCGGCTTTGACGACGCGATTTACGCCTCGGTCCGCCTTCTGGAGCTCCTCTCGGACTCCGGCAAGCTCTTGAGCGATCTTCTCGCCGATGTTCCCCGGACCTTTGCAACCCCGGAGATCCGCGTCGATTGTCCCGACCGGATCAAGTTCGGTGTCGTGGAGGCCGTCCGTGAACACTACCGGAAGACCCATGAGATCATTGCGATCGACGGCGTGCGGGTCCCTTTTGGCGACGGCTGGGGTCTTCTCCGAGCCTCCAACACCCAGCCTGCTCTGGTTCTGCGCTTTGAAGCGTCTACACGGGAGCGATTGGAGACCATCCGCAAAGAGATGGAATCCGTACTGAACAATGTATTGAAATCCATGCTTTAACTTCGAAAAAGGGGACAGATTTATTTTCTGTATATACGAAACCCCGATTACCCTTGGAATGGCTGCCTCCAGGGTAATTCTGAAGGAAAGGAGGAGCCCCATGCCCAGACCCCAGTACCCCACCTCGGAAGGTCTCTGGTCGAGAGGAAAGCGGGGGGAGGCCGGTTACGGCGCGGTCCGCCTGGGAACCCCATACCCCGAGGCGGTGGAGAGTTTCCAGAAGGCCGTGGAGGGGCGCCCCGACTTCGACCCGGCAGTCCTGTTTGTCTGGGGGACGATGCAGGCCACGGCCGTCCTCAACGTGCTCAAGGCCGTTGAAGAGACCTTTGGCGAGGCGGGTCAGGAGTTGGTGCGCAAGGCGATCAATCAAGCCGGATACGAGGCGATGACGCGTTTTCTTGAGAATTCCTCGTTTCCCGACGACCTCTCCGAAATCGAGCTCGCATCCTACGTTGTCACCGGGATCAATACGGTCCTCTACGCCTCGCTGGAACGCCCTTGGATCGAGAGCGAAAACCGCTGCGTCTTCGACATTCTCTGGTGCCCACACCAGGACCGCTACACTGCCTTTGACTGTCGGGTCCAGCGCTTCTTTGTGGAGGGGATGTTCCACGCCATCGATGATTCGGGGATGGGACGGATCACCGCCTGGGTGGAGAAACTGATTCCTCGAGGCGCCGAATGCTGCCACTTTGTGGTGGAGCGGACCGGGGCGCGAGAAGGGAAGAACCCGTGGCACGCCTATTCCGAGGAACTCATGAAGCGGGCGATCCAAAAGCTCTCCAAACCGAAGCGCCCGAGCGACGAGTGACTGGCGGAAACGCCTCTTGCTTATCGGTTTCTAAGGTCCACCAATTAATGAGCATTCTGCGGCTTCAAATAGGCCGCCTCTCCCTTGAAATCGAAAGGACGGAAATACGGGAGGTCATCTCCGTGAAGGTCAGAAAAGCGGGCTGCCTTTCCGGAGAATGTTCCTCCGAACCTGTTCAGGCGCGAGCGAACCGGGGACTTCCCACGGCCCTGGCGATCAGCCGTTTCTCCATGAAAAGCGATTCTCCACCCCGAGAGGTCCCCCAGTGCTCCTTCTCCTCCAGGGTCACCTCCACATCCCCGGCGCCCGCCGCTCTCGCCTTTTCCCGGATGACCTTTGCAAGGAGATCCCTCCCCCGGACCGTCGCCTCCTCCAGGCCGGCAAAGATTTCAACCCCGAGAGAGGAATGAAGCCTGAACCGACCCTGAACAGGCCTGATGAGCGCTTCGTCGGTCATGGCGACTGCGCCGGTGATCGCCCCGATGGCATTGGCGACGCCGGCATGAAAGGGGACAGTCACGGATATTCCGAGTTTCTGCGCCACGGGGGGGAGAAAGGCATGGGCCGGCGCTCCGATCCCCACCAGGCGGTTCTTCAGGGAAATCTGAAACCGGACATGATCGCTTCTCTTCTCCGGGGAAAAACAATGATCCCAGAAGAGACTGCAGACATCGCAACCGGCTTGCTCCCGGTGCAGGTGGACCTGTTCCGCAGAAGGGCCATGTCGGTGGTGGTCCCCCCGATGTCCACGATCACGGCATCTTCTACCGCCCCCCCTGCCCCAGCAGAAACCTGGCGCCGATCACGCTCGCCGCCGGTCCCGAAAGAATCGTCTCGATAGGCCGGTTCATTATGGCCGGCGCCCCCATCAGGCTTCCGTCGCCTCGGACGATCATAAGCGGCGCCGTTATCCGATTCCGGAGGAATACCCTTTTGACCGAATCGATCAGATGATGAATGACGGGGATCAGGTGGGCATTGAGAATCGTCGTAGCGGCCCGCTTGACCGCATCGAGCCGCGGGGAGAGCTCATGCCCGCAGACCACCGGTCCGCCCGTCATCTGCCGGATGATCTCCGCGGCCTTGAGCTCGTGATCGGGGTTGCGGACGCTGAAGTAACCGCAGACGGCGTAGGCCTCGATCCTGTCCTTTTTCCTTTCAACGATCTCCCGCAGGGTTTCCGTATCGAGGGGTTCCCTCTCCTCCCCCCGCACGTCATGGCCGCCCCGGATCAGCACGGCATCCTCCCTCAGGGCGTGAGGAAAATCATCGGATCCCTTA
>CAKKRN010000134.1:0-4251 GCA_919902745.1 Syntrophaceae bacterium
TTAAGCTGCAGTGGTAAAGAGCCATTGTGGTGAGCGTTAAGGAAAAGGCATGGCAAAAGACCATGTCAGGTGAGGATCAGGGAGGCGAGCGCAAGCGCACTACTTCTGAGGTGTCGAAATGAATTGGATGATGTCAGAACTGGGGGGCTTACCATACTCCAGGATCAGTCCAAGGGGGACATGTTTACTGCTTGGGCGGCATCCGGCATAAAGGTAGCGCGAACCTGATTCGGGCTCTTGTGTGGAACGTGGGAACCTGTCGTCCCGATGATAAGGGAGAAATTCAAGTGGAAGACCCACAAGAATGAGAGTACCGATGCGGGGCACGGGGGCGGACCAACTCGTAGTAGTGTGGAAGTTCCTGTAATGGGAATGGAGCGAAGGGGTTGGATCATCTGATCTTATTGTTTGATCAACCAGAGATGGGAGGAGCCAGGGAATAAGATAAAACCGCTATGTTAGCTTGGCGGCTGGATGATAAGAGCCGGATAACGGGAGACTGTCACGTCCGGATCCGTGGGAGCGTGGGGGTGAAATTCCCCCGCGCCACCCGACTAATTGATAGGCATCTTCTCAATAATTATGATATGCAATTGTGAAAAGGGAAATAGCATGGACAAGATTACAAAGGAATACCTCGATCGTGCTTCGGAGATAATTGGTGAGCGTACTAAAAGCGAAATATTTCACGATGACGCAGTAGTCGAAGCTTTGATTCAGGGACGAACGATCAAAGAAGCCCTGTCAATCGCTGGAACGAAGTATCCAAATGAAGCGATCAAATGGGATGACAGCAATATCGGTGACATCGAAGCCCATTACGATTATCTAAAAGAACACGCTAATATTCTGAAGTCACTCAAGAAACAGAAAAAGATATAGGAACACAGACCGATGCAAAGGCAGTCGTCCAGCCGAGCTGACGGC
Organism: Syntrophaceae bacterium; assembly: GCA_919902745.1. Taxonomy (GTDB): domain Bacteria; phylum Desulfobacterota; class Syntrophia; order Syntrophales; family UBA5619; genus UBA5619. The sequence continues at coordinate 928 of CAKKRN010000134.1, forward strand.
TGATTGCCAACTTTGTGTTATAGGAAATGATTAAATGCCCTTCGTCCTCTTCCACAATCACTTTCCAGAAATAGCGGAAAGGGAAACACGAACTATCAAAGTCCTGCCGTGGGCTAAAGCAGGTCTCCCGTGGGGAGAATATGCTTTCCTCGAGATGTTTTGTGATGAACAAGGCTGTGACTGCCGGAGGGTATTTTTCTCTGTCGTATCTTCAAGGACCAAGAATATAGAAGCGGTTTTGGCATACGGTTGGGAACCTCCATCATTTTATGCGACATGGATGAGAGATGATGATCCTCATACAGTTGCTGAACTAAAGGGTCCCACACTTAATATAGGGAGTCCCCAGTCAAAATTGGCTCCATCAATACTTGAATTATTCAAAACTGTTCTGCTGAATGACTACGACTATATGGATCGTGTAATAAGGCATTACAAACTATTACGTGACCATATTGATCGGCCAAAGAGAAACAAGATGAAAAAGAAGGCATGACGGCAGGGGGTAGAGGGGGACGCCATTACCCTTTTAGCTATCCGGTTTTCGCTGGAGGAAATTCAAACCTTCCTCTGTTATCTTCTCTGGATTTTTGTTGCGGCTAAGGTCCCTTTGGTCAGCCGGTTTTGTGAGACTTACGTATAGCTTCCTGATAGAATGACAACGAACGTGGACTGAAAAATTTGTGACGTCGGCATAAGAAAGGAGGGAACGAAAATGTCGGAAAAAGTTTACCGTGAACTGTGTGAAACGCTGGCCAAACGGCGGGGCAGGTATCCGGGAAAGGATATCCCCGAGTTTTACGCCCTGGTTGAAGAACTTTTTACCAAGGAAGAGGCTGAAACCTACAATGCCATCCCGAAAGGGTTTCATCCCGCCGAGACTATCGCAAAGGGGCTCGGAAAAGAGACAAAAGAGGTGACCCCCATCCTGGAGGGGATGGCCGACAAGGGCCTCTGCACCGCCGGTTCCATGGGGGAGGTCACCTTTTACGGCGCGCCGACCTTCGTTCCGGGGATCTTTGAATTCCAGTTCATGCGGGGCACCAGCACGGAACGGGACAAGAAGGTCGCCCGGCTGATCCGCGCCTACAAGGCCGCCGTGGATTCCGATCAAGGCCCGGTGAAGATCACCTACCCCACGACCCGGGTGATCCCCGTTGACGAGAAGATTCAGGCCGACAGCATCATCCATACCTATCATCAGGTTGCGTCCTATATCGATAAATACCACCCCCTGTCCGTCTCCACCTGCTTCTGCCGTCATGAGGCCAAACTGATCGACAAAACGGATGATTGCGGGAACCCCGATGACGTCTGCATGCAGTTCGGCATGGGGGCCCAGTTTGTCATCGATCGGAAAATGGGCCGACAGATTACCAAGGAGGAGGCTTTTGCGATCCTGAAAAAATCGGAAGAGGCCGGACTGGTCCATGCATCCATCAATCGGCAGGATATCGACTTCCTCTGCAATTGCTGCGCCTGCCATTCCATGATCCTCAAGACCGCCCTCGCCCAACCCAAGCCGGGCGTGATCCTGAACTCCGGGTTCAAACCCGCGCACAACAGCGATTTGTGCACCGCATGTGGGAGCTGTATCGACCGCTGTCCGACCAAAGCGCTCTTGATGACCGATGGGGACGAATGGGAATTGAATCTGGACCGCTGCATCGGCTGCGGCGTCTGCGCGACCGGATGCGCCTTCGAGGCGATCGCCCTCGTCGAGAGAGCCGGGGTGTTGCCGCCTCCGGTCGATCAAAAGGCGCTGCTGGAGGCCGTCAAGGCGAGCCAGGCTTGACGGCTCTAAAGTCCCTCAAACTGTCATGCCGGAGAATCCCGGTATCGAGATGTAGGGTGCGTTAGGCGGAAGCCGTAACGCACCAATAAAAGGAGCGGTGCGTCAAGACGCACCCTACACCTGGATTCCTGGTCAAGCCCGGAATGACAAACGAGGGGAATCACGACTTTTTACGAAGCTGTTAGGCTTCACCGTTGAAAGGAGATTTACGTATGGCCAATTTGATCATCGATCCGCGGGATCAGAAGTTCGTTCTTTATGAAATGCTCCATGTCGAGGAGCTCTGCAAGGCGCCGCTCTACGCGGATTTTTCGCGGGACATGTTCGACATGGCGCTGAACGAGGCGGAGAAGTTCGCCACGACCGCCATTTTCCCCACCCTCGCCGAGGGGGATCGGGAGGGGTGCCGCCTGGAGGGGGGGAATGTCCATATCCCCAAGTGCTTCCACCGCTGCGCCCAGATCTATCGGGAGGGGGGCTGGTCGACGATGAATGTCGCCGCCGAAGACGGCGGCCAGGGTTTTCCACGGGTCGTCGCCGTGGCGGCCAAGGAGTGGTTCAGCCACAACAGCGCCTTCGTCAGCTACTTCTCGCTGACCGAAGGGGCCGCCCACCTGATTGAAACCTATGGAACGGAGGCGCAAAAAAAGAGGTATCTGCCGAAGATGCACGAAGCCGTTTGGGGCGGGACGATGGCCCTGACCGAACCGGGCGCCGGCACCGACGTGGGGAACTTGAAGACGAAGGCGATCCGCCAGCCGGACGGGACATTCCGCATCCAGGGAACGAAAATTTTCATCACCTCCGGGGACAGCGATATCATGGAGAACATCATCCATCCCGTCCTGGCCCGGATCGAGGGGGACCCCCCGGGGACGGGCGGGATCTCGATCTTCCTCGTCCCCAAGTTTCTCGTGAGCGACGACGGGACGCCGGGAAAGCGGAACGACTACGCGATCGGAAAGATCGAGGAGAAGATGGGTATCCACGGTTCGGCCACCTGTCTGATCAACCTGGGCGACAGCGGGGAGTGCTTTGCGGAGCTTCTGGGCGAGGAGCGCCAGGGGATGAAGATCATGTTCCAGATGATGAACGGCGCCCGGATCGGCATCGGGATCCAGTCCCTCGCCGGCAGTTCCATCGCCTACCTCCACGCCCTCCAGTACGCGAAGGAGCGCCTCCAGGGCTCGTCGCTTGCGGAGATGAAAAACCCCGCCGCCCCGCGGGTGCCGATCATCCGGCACCCCGATGTACGGCGGATGCTGATCTGGATGAAGGCCCATACCGAAGGTTTCCGGGCGCTGCTCTACTTCACCGCCCTCTGCGTGGACCGCAGCGAGGCGACCGACGACGAGGCGGCCAAGGAGAGATACAACGGCTTCCTGGAGGTCCTCACCCCCATCTGCAAGGCCTACTGCTCGGACATGGCCTTCCGGGTGACGGAGACGGCGATCCAGGTCTACGGCGGCTACGGCTACTGCGCCGATTACCCGGTCGAACAGTTCCTCCGCGACGAGAAGATCGCCTCG
>CAKKRN010000134.1:4351-5746 GCA_919902745.1 Syntrophaceae bacterium
GCGGACAAAGCTTTCTACGAAGGGAAGCTCGCGACCGCCCGGTATTTCATCAAGCACGTCCTGCCCGAGGTGGATGCGGCCGCGAAGGCCATCAAAAGCGGGGACCTATCGATGATGGAGATCGCCGACGAGGGGTTCGCCTCCTGAGAAGTTTTTGATCGGGCATAGGGGCGCCAAAGCCCCTATGCCTTTTCCTTTTTCTCCGTTACGCAGTAGATTCCTTCTCCGGCCATGGCCGGACCGAAGCACTGGTTGTCCGAAATGCAGGCGGATTTTGCAAGGTTCCCCGATTTCCAGCGGTTGATCAGACCGGGCTCCCGGATCAGCGGGCGGCTCATGGAGATATAATCGGCGATGCCTTCGGAAACGATGCCCTCGGCCATCCGAAACGAGCGATTCCCCCCGACCAGAATCAGCGGAACGCCGGTCTGCTCTCTCATGGCTTTCGCCTCCTGCCGGAAATAGGCCTCTTTCTCTTCGGAATGGATCCCCATTCGGCTGGGGCTGAGTTTGCCGCCGGTCAAGAACCCGCCGCTCAGTTCGATGGCGTCGATCCCGCCGTTGGCCAGCATCCTCCCCACCTGGATGGAATCTTCAAGGCCGAGGCCGTTATCGATATAATCACGGCCGTTCATCTTGACCAGCACCGGGTAGTCCGGCCCCACAGCGCTCCGGACGGCCCGGAGCACGTCCATAAGCGCCCTGGCCCGGTTTTCGATGCTTCCCCCGTATTCATCGGTGCGGCGGTTGAAGGCCGGGGAGAGGAACTGGCTCAACAGATACCCGTGGGCCGAATGGATCTGCACACCGTCAAAACCGGCGTTTTTCGCCCTTGTCGCCCCTTCGGCGAAGGCAAGGACGATCTGCCCGATCTCCTTTTGAGTCAGCTCCATGCGGGGAGATTTGGCGATTCCTTCGATGTTGGAAACCGCAAGCGGAGGGTGTCCGGTCAGGCCGGCAGCGGCAAAAAAGCCGGCGTGGGCCAGTTGCAGTACGATTTTGCCGTTGTTTTCATGAACCGCATCGGCCATCGCGGTCAGGCCCGGGAGCAAATCGTCGCTGTAGACCCCCAGTTGCCGGGGCCCGGCCTGTCCGTTTCGATGAACATAGGCGTGGCTCGATATGATCAGTCCGACGCCGCCTCGGGCGAGAGCGGCCATATGATCAGCCAACCTGGGTGTGGCGCTGCCGTCATCGCCGGCCATCCCCTCCCATGTGGCCGACCGTACGAACCGGTTTGCCAGCACCATTCCATTGAGCCGGGTTTCCTCGAAAAGAGCTGCCATGGCCTCCTCCTGCCATCTTGTTGTTTTCTGTTGCGGAATAGAAATATGTTGAAAATGTCCAATGGTCACCGACCTGTCTTGACTTCGGCCTGACGGCGGCGGCGCTCCT
>CAKKRN010000135.1 GCA_919902745.1 Syntrophaceae bacterium
AAAAGTCTTGAAAATGGGACGGCTTCGTAAAAAGGCCGCAGGCAAGGCGCGCGACTCCTGAGGAGTGAGGCGTACTTTGGCGTACGCCGCAACGACGAAGGAGGAAGCGTAACGCAGCATCCGGCCTTTTTACGAAGCCGTCAAAGGAGAAGTGATGGGCATCCACCCAACAGCAATCATCTCCCCGGACGCGACGCTTGCGGACGGGGTCGATGTCGGACCGTACAGCATCATCGGCCCCGACGTCCATATCGGGAAGAACACGAAAATCGGCCCCCATGTGGTCATCGAAACCCATACCGACATCGGCGAGGACAACCGGATCTCCCCGTTTGCCTCGATCGGCGGCGCGCCCCAGGATCTGAAATTCCGGGGAGAGGCGACGCGGGTCGTCATCGGCAGCCACAACACGATCCGGGAGTACGTCACGATCAACCGGTCCACCGTCCACGATATCGGCGTCACGATGATCGGCGACCACAACCTGCTGATGGCCTACTGTCATGTCGCCCACAACTGCAAACTGGGGGACCACATCGTCATGGCCAATGCGGCGAACCTCGCGGGCCACATCCACGTGGAGGATCACGCGATCATCGGCGGCCTGACGGGGGTTCATCAGTTCACCCGGATCGGCGCCCACTGCATCATCGGCGGCGCCTCGGCGGTAACCAAGGACATCCCCCCCTTCGTCATGGCCTCCGGCAACTTCGCGAAGCTCTTCGGTCTGAACGTGATCGGTCTGAAACGGCGGGGATTCACCGAAGAGACGATCGGGGCCCTCAAGGCGGCCTACCGGATCGTTTTCCGTTCCCAGATGCTCCTCGCCGTCGCCATCCGGAAGGTCGAAGAGGAGGTGGAGGGGTTGCCCGAGGTTCGGCAGTTCCTGGATTTCATCCGGACGTCGGAAAGGGGAATCTGTCGTTGAAAATTAGGGGCGGATAAGTAGGGACAGCTCCCGATTTTTCCCAGGTGTAGGGTGCGTCTTGACGCACCGCTCCTCTTTTTGGTGCGTTACGGCTTACGCCTAACGCACCCTACATCTCCCTTGAAGGGGAGGGGGATTTGCGAGGGAGTCCTTGTCGATCGAACCTATGAAAAAAATCAGAATCGGCGTGGTGGGGACCGGCCATCTGGGCCGCTACCACATACAGAAATACCGGAAAATAGAGGAATGCCGTGTTGTCGGCGTCGCCGACCTTGTGGAGGAGAATGCCCGGAAGGCCGCCGACGGCTGCGACTGCGAGGTTTTGACGGACTACCGCGGACTTCTCGGAAAGGTCGACGCCGTCTCGATCGCCGTGCCGACCGGCGTCCACCATGAGGTCGCCTCGCTCTTCCTGAAGGCCGGGGTGGACGTCCTGCTGGAAAAACCGATCGCCACGACGCTCGCCGAGGCGGACGAACTGATCGCCCTGGCCGGGGCAAAAAGGCTGGTCTTCCAGATCGGCTTCGTCGAACGGTTCAACCCGGCTGTCGCGGCCCTCCGGACCCTGATGGGGACGCCGCTGTTCATCGAATCCCACCGCCTCCACCCCTTCTTCGAACGGGGCACGGATGTGGACGTCATCCTCGACCTGATGGTTCACGACCTCGACATCATCCTCCATTTCGTCCGCTCCCCGGTTTCGACCGTGGACGCCGTCGGGGTTTCGGTTCTCTCCGACAAGGTGGACATCGCCAACGCCCGCCTGACCTTCGCGAGCGGCTGCGTGGCGA
>CAKKRN010000136.1:0-3230 GCA_919902745.1 Syntrophaceae bacterium
TGGCGTCCCCACGGGGAGTCGAACCCCGGTTACAGGCGTGAAAGGCCAGTGTCCTAGGCCACTAGACGATGGGGACATCTGTAAGCGTTCCATGAAGCGGATGATGCAGCCGTTGAACATCCCTCGGAAAGCGCGCCTTATATAACGTTGTCCGCGGCCATGTCAAGCGACAAATTAGGGAAATCCGAAAAATCGATGCAACCTTTCGGAATCGCCGCTCTGGGGTTTCTGAACAAAAAATATCCTTCCCAGGTCATTTAAAAAACAACGGGCTCGCGGAGAATCGCCCCCCGGGCCTCCGTCGCCAGCGCCGCCATTTCAGGGTGCGTCTCCCGGAGCGACATGATCTGCCGGAGGTTGTCCGCCGTCCGCATGATCAGCATGGCCATGTCGCCGTCGGCGATCCCCGCCTTCCTTATGATCCGATCCCAGTCGCCTCCCGCCGCCCACTCATAAATCACGACGGCCGGCCAGAGAAAGAGCGGGGCGACGGGAAATCCCCCCGCCTTGAGACGTTCCGCCAGCGGCGAGAGGGTTTTGATCACGCGGTCGTAGGCGCGGGTCAGCCGGCCGGGAAGCTCTTTCCGGATCATGGTCAGATCCTGATCCCCGTCGTAGACGAAGGGGGCGATCACGGCCGCAAGAAGTTTTTCGTCCACCCGAGGAAAGACACCCCTCCGCAGGCATTCGGCGATGAGGAGGGGCTGGTCCAGGCGGAGCTTGGAGGCCCAGACCCCGTTTTCCGTCAGCCGGTTGTCCATGCCGACAAAGCCCTCCTCCCGAAGCAGGCGGAGGTGGCGCTGAAAATCATTCCAGAGATCCGTGTGTTCTTCCGCGCGCCCCTGCGTTTCGCCATGACGCAGCTGATAGGCGGCCAGGGATTTCTCGAAGATCTCCCGGATGTCCTCCGGCGTCTGCGAGAGGAGGAGGTTCAGGACCATCGAGAAATCGCTCCGGATCCGGCTTGCGATCGCCTCCGGTTTCCGGGAGAGGAGCTTCCGGACGTGGATGAGGTCCATGAAGCGTCCCGGAACGGTCAGCATGAACCCCACCCGGTCCTGCCCCCGTCGGCCCGCCCGTCCCGTCATCTGGTGGAATTCCGTGCCGGAGAGCGGTGAGAACTCGTGGCCGTTGAAGAGGTCCGAATTCATCAGCACAATCGTCCGGGCGGGGAAATTGACCCCTGCGGCAACGGTGGATGTGGCGAAGATCGCCTTGAGGCGCCCCTGTTTCATCATCGTCTCCACGAGGAATTTCCAGGCGGGGAGCTGACCGCCGTGGTGGGCGGCGACGCGGGCTGTCCGGAGGTCGTGGAGCTGTCGGTGGTTCCGGAGGTAGGGGAAGCGCTCCAGGAGTGTCTCCAGATCCGGAAGGAACGCCTCATCCGCCGCTGAATCGGCCGGAACGCCGCACAGCCCGAGGGCCGCATCGCATTCGCTGCGGGATTTGAGGAAAAAGATCGCCGGGAGGAGGTTGAAATGGCCCAGGACCTCCATCATCTCTCCGAACGGCGGGAGACCGCGTTCCGGACGGCCGTGCTGCCGCCGGCCGATGAAATCCTCGATCTTCCCGAAGAGCCGGCTCTTTTCGACCAGCGGCATCAAGCGGCCGGAGGGGTGGAGGAAAAGAGGGAAAAGCGGGACCGGTCTGTTCTCCTCCCGGATGACCCGGCACGGCTTGCCCCGGATCGAGGCGAGCCAGGCGGCGATCTCTTCGCCGTTGCCGATCGTCGCCGACAAGAGCAGCAGGTTGATCCGGACGGGGAGGTAGATCATGATCTCCTCCCAGACGACCCCCCGGTCCCGGTCCCCTAAGAAATGGGCCTCATCGAGGATGACGAGGTCGCAGTTCAGGTTCCGGCCGCTGTGCATCGCGTCGTAGAGCTGATTCCGGAGGATCTCGGTCGTTCCGACGAGGATGGGGGCGTCGGTGTTTTCCTTCATATCCCCGGTCACGATGCCGACGTTGGCCGACTCGAAATGGTTGCCGAATTCGACCCATTTGGCATTGGTCAGGGCCTTGAGAGGAGAGGCGTACCAGCAGCGCCCTCCGTTGAGGAAGACGGAGCGGATCGCCGCCTCGGCGATCCAGGTTTTCCCGGATCCGGTGGGGGCCATGACCAGGCAGTCTTCCTCCCGGATGGCTTCGAGGGCGTCCAGTTGAAAGGGGTCCGGTCGGAACGTCGCGGCCGCCGGCTTCCCGATCTTCGCGAAGACCGGCTTCAACGACGGGTCCGCCTCCGGTTTCATCCGGAGATGGGGCCGTTTATCTCTTCCTCGGTGGGCTTTCCCCGCTGGTTGCTTCCCGTGCGGCCTGCCGGTTTTTCCGTGAGATTTTTTTCTGAGGTTCGCTTCATGATGCATTATGGGGCTCTCTACCACAAAACCGCAGCGGCGTACAGGATGAAGGTTGCCGGAGCGCGGCGGCGCGATGGGGAGCAAGGGGCAAGGCGAATCACGCCTCACGTTTTTCCCCCGGTCCGGCGGCGCCATTTTCCCCCGGTGGGAGGAGCTCGGAAAGGCGCCTGGAAACCGTCGCCGCCAGATGGTCGAGCAGGGTGGTGCCCATGCCGGGTCGGTATCGTTCCGGAGAGGCGTCACCGTTGTTCAGGCTGCCGATCAGACGCCCATGGAGCGCGAGGGGGGCGACGGCGAGGGAGCGGATGAAATATTTCACGTTGGGAGGCATCAGGCGGAAGAAGGGTCTGAGGTCCCCGGAGGCGATCACAGAGGTGGGACCGTCGGGACAGACCTCCAGAAAAGACGACGGTTCAATCACGTTCAGGTGGTTTCGCAAAAGTTCGGAATCGTTCAGGATCCGGAGGAGGGTTTCTGTCTCTGGGTTGCGGAGAATGGAGAGCCAGACAAAGGGGATGCCGAACGCCTCCCCGCTCCCCGAAAGCAGCCTCTCGAAGAGTTCCCCGACTCCCCGGCAGACGACGAGATCGGCCTCGATCTTCCCGAATTTCCGGGCGAGCTCGTCATTCATCTTCAGGATGTCCGGATCATTCATGGAAGCTTCCTGTCCGCCGGCGAAACCGCTCCGGAGGATCGTATGATCGACGCGGCGGCACAGGCCTCCCGAAACTCTGGCGGTTTCCGGGAGGCGACGACCGCCGCGCCGTTGCACGGTTTCGCCTCCCGAAAGATTCCCATCGCCCGGCCTCCTCGCGATCGTTGCTATCTCAGATAGGCCGGCAGTTCCTGTACGTCCTTTCCGCTGAAACTGCA
>CAKKRN010000136.1:3330-5711 GCA_919902745.1 Syntrophaceae bacterium
GTTGCTATCTCAGATAGGCCGGCAGTTCCTGTACGTCCTTTCCGCTGAAACTGCACGGGGCTCCACAGCCCTTGCAAGCTTCCTTGACGGCGGGCAGCGGCGGCTCGCCCTTGATCCCCTCGATGAGATCGAGGCAGCGGTTCACCTCGTCCTCTTCCCCCTCGACGATCAGCGTGACGGAACCTTCCGCTCCCCCCCAGCCGCCGGAGGCGTAATGAACGGCCTTCAGGCCGAAGAGGGTTTCGATGGCCTCGATCTCCGTCACAATCCGGCCGTCCGCGATGCAGGCCATCCCCGTGCGGCAGCCGATGGTCCGTCCCAGCATCATCTTCCCGCCGTACCGGGCCGCCTCTTCCACGGAAGGGATCAGCTTTTCAAGACCGACCACATAGAGGGACGCGACTCCCTGCGCTTTCAGGGCCATGTAGAACTGGCCCATCGTCCCGCCGCCCGGGCCCGCCATGACGACACCGACATTCCCGAACGGATCGACCGCATTGGCCCCTTTGATCATGATATCGCCGGGTGTCAGCTTGTCGATGACGGCGCCCGGTTCCACATTCAGGACCTCGCCCTTGTGGAAGGTGATCGGTTTTGTCCTCAGCCCCGGCCCCAGGACGCAAAACACCCCCTTGATTATCTGACCGGCCACATACTTTTCCTTTTCCATCCGGCTGTTCATCAGCTCTTCTAAGATGAAGGCGTTGGTTGAACCCCGCCCGACGACCAGATACCCGTTGTTCTTCGCCTGCTGCACCTCGGGCATCGCCGCGACGGCCTTGCCGAGAAGCCTCTTGGATTCCGAAGATGTCAATGTAAACAAAGCCTGCATGATTTTCTGACCTCCTTTTTAATGGTGGATCGATTTTTATACGCCTTCGCGGAGAGTGTCAATCTTTTTGATCCCGGCTGTCCGGCCATTTTCAGATCGCGGGAAGGCGGTCAGAAACGCGCGGGGTTTTTGAGCAAAGATATTGCGACGATTTTCAGGGGCCACCGTCCTGTTTCCGCACACCGGAAGGGAGCATCAAGGCGGCCGCGCCGGTTGGCAAAACCCGTCAACCGGGGCGATTGGTCAGATAGACACCGGCCATGACCAAGGCCGCGCCCGCAAGCAGGGAGAGGTTGACGGTCTCGTCAAGCATCAGCCAGCCGAAAAAGACGCCGCTCACCGGAACGAAATTGATGAAGACCGATGCCCGGGAGGGGCCGATTGCGCGGATTCCTTCATAATACCAGAAAAATCCGAGGACCGTTCCGAAAAAGCCGAGATAGAGAATGCCGATCCAATCCCGAGGGTAAAAGCCGCCGATCCGGCCGGAGAGACCCTCCAGGCAGGCCGGGACAAGCAGGGCGGCGCCGCCGATGAGGCAGGAGTATGTGACTGCGGCGAGCGGCGAGAAGTCCTTCATGATGACCTTGCCGATCAGGGAGTAGGCGACCCAGCTCGCGACACAGCCGAGCAGGTAAACGTCTCCCCATCCCACGCCTCCGGTGAAGATCGAAAGGGGATCTCCCCGAGAAATGACGATGGTCGCGCCGGTCAGACACAGGAAGATGCCCATCACCTTTTTGGCATCCAGCCGTTGCCGGAAAAAGAGGGCGGACAACAGCGAAATGAAGATCGGATTGGTGGCCACGATGAGGGAGGCCCGGCCGGCGGAGATCGTCTTCATCCCGAGAAAGAAGAAGACGTTGTAGGCGAAGACCCCCGTCATGCCGAGAAGAACCGCAGGGATGACCTGATGCCGCCGCAGGCGGGGGATCCGCCCCTCTTTCATGATGATGATGACGATCAGGAAGAGGGATGCCGTAAAAAACCGCAGAAACGATGCGGAATAGGGGGCGACGTGCTGCGCAACGACCCTGGCTGCCGTGAAGGTGCCGCCCCAGAAGAGCGCGGTCAGGAAGAGCTTGAGGTAGATTGCCATGAATGCCCCTATATCATGAAAAAGGCCGGCCTCTCCGGGGGAGACGACCGGCGCTCATTGACTGAAACTCTTAATGAAATGGAGTCAGTCCTGTCAAGGAAAAAAACGACGGCGCCGAATCTTGCACAGCCGTCAAAAGCGAAATGCAACGACTGCCACACAAAGCTATTTACGGAAAAGATGGTGCCGAACCTTGGGCTGCCGTCGCACCGGTCGCGTATTGTTGGCAGAAGCCGCCGTGAGTATATTCCCTGATTAAATAATCATCTTTAAAATCATTGACAAATCGTAGTTAAAGTGATTCAGTGAACACGCTTTTCGGCTGGCTTGTTTCATCGTAAAACAGCAATCGGGTTCCTTCCGCAATCTTCAACAGGATCATGGAGCAGGGGAATGACCGCGTCGGGAGCGCCACAAAACACTAATTCCATCCATCGGATCGCAGCCGCG
>CAKKRN010000137.1 GCA_919902745.1 Syntrophaceae bacterium
GCCTTGAAATTGTCGAGATCCAGCAGCAGAAGGGTCAAAGGCTGTCCATAGCGGTTCGACCGCTCTGTTTCGCTTTTAAGCTGAATGTAAAAATGCCTGGAATTGTAAAGCTGCGTGAGGTCGTCGATCATGCTGAGGTCCCGGTATCTCTGTTCGCTCTCTTTCAGCTCCTGCTCCGTCTTCTTGAGGCCGGCATAAAGCCGTGCATTGGCGATGGCCCCGGCAATCTGCTCTCCGATCCTCTCCGCCAGCCGGAGATCCTGTTCGGTATAGGCGTTCGGCTTCTTCGACCGGAAATGAAGACTCGCAATAACCTTGTCCCGGGAGATCAGCGGAACGCTCAGCAGCGACCGCATCCCCGCCTGGATGCTGGCGGAGTGATTGGGAAACCGTTTGTCCATCTCTTCAACGCCCAACGGGTGGCTGAACATGCCGACCCTGGTTCGGACAAGGAGCTCGCTCACCGAACCCTTCAGCGGAAACGCGTCCCCCGGTTGCCGGCCGGTAATATACTCTCCGGAAACGTAGACGGGTCTCGCGATGCCCTGATCGATGTCGAGCAGGTTCACGGAAAGCCTGTCGAAGGGGATCAACTTTAGGACCTCGGCGGCGAACCTCTCGTAAATCTCTTCGATGTCCAGGGTGGAACCGACCACTTTCCCGATTTCCGCGATGATCGCCATTTCTTGGGCCAGCCGCTCGGCGACATCCTGGTTCCGGCGGAGCTCTTCCTCGGCCCGTTTGAGGGCGGTGATGTCGCGGGCCATGGCCTGAAAGCCTTCAACATGGCCATCCTGCACGATCAGCTTCGTGTTTTGCGCGAGCCAAATCTCGCCTCCCTCTTTCGTGATCACGGGATATTCGGAATAGGTGTTTTGAAGCCCTTTTACGAACTGGATGCCAAAGAACCTCATCGCCTCCTCACGCATGTCCGGGCGGATCAATGTCGGACAATGCCTTCCGATGATCTCCTCTTTCTCGTATCCCAAGATACGGATCGCCGCCGGATTCACGAAGGTGAAGTGTCCGGTGTTGTCCGTCGTAAAAACGATATCGCTCGCATCTTCCACCAGTGTTCGATACCGCTCCTCGCTCTTCCGCAGCGACTCCTTCTCCCGCTGCAACAACTTCCCACTTTCCCGGACGCTTGAGACCGAGGCGGCAACGAAAAGGCCGACGGCGTGAGCTTCTAAGGGAATCTGATTCAGTAGGGTTTAACCTTTTACCGGCCCCGGGGAACACCACGCCCCGGGGCCTTTTTTATCCCCCCTTCTCACCTGGCGGCAGTCCTAATCGTCAGTATCATATTGCGGATAAAGTAAAAACTCTTGTTCACCCCTCCCCCCTTTTAGAGAAAGAGGGGAGGGGTAGGTTTATCTTACAGCCAGCGTTGTTCTTCGGGTGATTTGGGAACAGACCACTCGATATTATCCCATGCCGCCTTCTGGACCTTGATCGGCGGTTGCAACGGGAATATTCCAGCAGGTGAGATCGGCTGTGTACAGAAAGCCAACATGGATCCGAACATGGGACAAACAGTTCTTCCAATCTTCGAATGGAGACCGTGACTCATCATGATAAAAGGAATCTTCAGGACTTTTTTGATCTCGATCGTTGCGCGCATGGTGTCAAGCAAATCTTCAAAGTTAAAATCTGCGCTTACGACTTTTACAATATCTGCACCTCGAGCTTCCATCTCCTTTGCAAAGGAAACCGCTGTTTCCACGGGAAGATGAACGCGTGTATGGGCCGACATTAAGACTTCCCCTCCATCTTTATGGATCTCCGTGATCACTTCCTTCTGCCGTGCAATGGCATCTGCATTCGTAGTCCAATCCCTAGGCTTGGACTTCCTATTAAGGGTGTACTGTCTCGCCTCTTCTGTCCATTCCAGTGGACCAGTGCTTGGATCAAATGCATCCGCTTCAAGATCGATTCCACTTGCACCCCATTTTACCATATTGATCAGCAGCTGAATTCGCTCTTCTTCATTCATATCCAGGTGCTTATCGTAATCCCAGCGATAATTACACACCAGAACCGGCTTGGCCGTTGATTTGAATATATTCCCCATGTCCTTCTCGTTCCAGTATTTTTTATCAAGAATCATTAAATTGATCTCGTAAGCATCTGTCCCATCGAAGTCAGAGAGGATCATCGTGCGCACAATCTCCGCCGGGGTAGGATCGGAGATAATCGTACAAATGAGGGGCTGCTTGAGTTGGGTAAATTTGATTTTCTGCATAACTTCTTCTCCTTTTCAATTAATAGATTTGTTTTGGTTCTACTGTATTTCCTTCTTAGATGCTATTTTTCGACGACTTTCAAAAACCGGCCTGCCTTTGCACCCATATCAGATCGTAATGTTTCTGTTTCGACCTTTAGAATGGCTCTGGCGGGGATCCCCCATATCGCTATTTTCCCACAATTTCAATAACGCCTTGATCGGCATCAACCTTGATATAATCACCGGTCTTCACCGTCTTCATGATATCTTGTTCAAATTCGTCAACAATCGGAATCTTGGCCATCACGCCCACAAGTGCGATGACGCCGTCGGCCTTCTGGCAGAGGATGGCCTTGGGTGCAACACCATTCTCTACACAATTGATGGCCACATAGGGCGCGAGTGTCGAGCCTTTTCCTTTGGGGAAGATAAAGATCTTATCTTTAAAACTCTTTCCCGCGTTCGTTCCAACATTGATAATCCCTGTCTCCCTGTTTACATCGCCGAAGAAGGAAAAGTTTTCTTGCTGAACCATGGCTTCCCCTTCGACCTTGCCTCCGAATACCGTCTTCCCCTTAATTTTCATGATAACCACCTCCCCGTATCCACATATTTCCCGGTGATTACGGAATCAACACAATCTTTGGTACTCCCGAATCTCACCTTGACAGCCATACCCGAACCCGCGTTAATATAGTGGGCACCTTTCACAGAGTCGGTGGCCACGACCTTCGGTTTATCTTCCAGCTTATCCCATGGGGTAAGAGGACCGTTACAGATGCCCGTAAGAATGGTCGCTCCCGCTTTCTCAATAGGCTCGATCAGACCCATTCGCGTGGCCATATTCAACATGTCGTCGCCCATTCCGAGCCAGAGCTTTTTCCCTTCCTTTACCTTCTTGCCCTCAAGCTGTTCGGCCAGTTCCTTGAGCTCCGGGATGGAGAGATTGGGACAACCCAAGGCGACCAAATCCACATCGTCCGAATCGGTGGTGTTCAGTTTTTTCCACATTTCCTTGATTTCTTTCTTTCCCACAACCACCTTTTCCACGTTCGTCCTCTTTCCAAGGGCAGCCTGCAGCGTTGGGGCATCCTGCGTTATTCCGACAATATGGCATAGAGCCACAGACCCTGATGTGGCCATTGGCGCAGTAAAATATTTAAAGGATTCAAAATCAAGGGTCCTGGCAAGATTGTTGATTACGACAACTCTCTCCTGTGCAACATATCCCACATAGTAGCCAAAGGCACCCAGGTCGGCATTGTTAAGAGTCTCCGGCTTCAGGGAAGGGTCCGGTTCAAAGATCACTTCACCGTAACGGTTCTCTTCAACCAGGAGATCACAATAGGGCGCCTTCCCCGTGATGGCGCTCAGGAGAGGCGCAGGACCACCCACGCGGGGATTTCGTGATCCGAACAAAGAGTTGACCAACAAAACCGCCTCAGAGCCGAAAAAATTGGTGTAAGACTTGTAGAAAGGAATGTTTCCCACCATATATGGACAGCACGTGTAAACATTGATTAAACCAAGTTTTTTATAGTATGGGAAACACTGATTGTAATAGGCCATCTGTTTCTCTACATATTCCTTTTTGACCCCCATCTTCTCCCAGCGTTTGAGATCAAACGGAAACGGATGAATCGTACTGTAGGTTCTCGCTTTGGCCCCCTCGCTGATCTTCTTGAGCCATTCTACCGGTTCACCGGTACTGGTATGGGTGTGCGTAACATCCACCAACTTCTCTGCGCCATACACCTCCCCCCATTTCACAACCATCTCCATGGCCATAGCCGTTCCTGAGCCATACCCCCCATCCAACATTTTCTTTTCTTCATTAGTCAGTTTCATAATTCCTCCGTTCAACATTTTGTGTTCTTCATGCATCAAAGGTCTCCGCAGAAACTGGTCTCTCGCGCTCTCTTTACCGGAAAAGGTCTGATAAGAAACGACATTTCCGCAGAACCCCGTTTCAAGGAACTTGAAAAGGTATTACCCCGTCAACAATCCATGAAAACTACCTTAATCCCGATGAGATAAAAAACCCGCTGATCTCAATTCCATCAATTCGATGTCATCCAATTGGTTATGACACGTTCTCCCGCAACCTATCGAGCAAAAGCATAGGCAATGCACGGCACCACTGTTTAAGCAACAGGTAATTGATCGAACCTCTTTCCTGAAAGTGACCAGTCGAGTAGCTGTATAGGATGAAGGACGGCGATACGGTCATTTTCGTTCATATTTCCTCCGATTGTCGTTCGACATCCCGGACATCCTGTGGTAATGACACTAGCCCCTGTTTCGCGAATGTGTTTGATCTTTTTTCCAGTGATCCCTTTCGAAACCTCCGGAAAATCAAACTGAAAGGAACCACCGCCACCACAGCAGATATCTGCCTCTTCCATCTCTACATATTCGACCTGGGGCAATGCTTTGAGGATTTTTCTCGGAGCACTACTAATCCCCTGAGCGCGTGACAGATGACAGGGATCGTGGTAGGTAACCCGAACCTTTTCCCCGCTGTAGTTCTTGGGGAATGTTAACCGATCGAGCCTCTCCGCAACGTATTCGATGACATCAAAGGTCTTTCCCTTGAGGATCTCTGCCTGGGTGGTATCCATTCCTCTCCGCTTCAGTAATGCTGGATACTCCTTCTTAAAGGCGGCGCCGCATGTGGCGCAGTCAACTAGAACGGCATCCACTTGTTCTCGTGAGAGAGTAGCAATATTCCTCTTCACGTTCTCCAAGGGTAGGTCTCCTTCCCCTGACAGAATCGCAGCGATCGCACAACAGTCCTGAGAAGAGGGAATTTCTATCTCCAAATTGAGCTTGCTCAGGACATTGACGACCGCTTGTCCAATGTGTCCTGCAAAATAATTTGTAAAACAACCGGTAAAATAAAAAACCCGGCCGTTCGGTTTTCCGTCTGGGCGGATCATTCCGTGAAACTTGTCTCGAAAAGGTTTTGGGTTGACCATTGGGAGCCTTCCAGCTGGTATGTTGCCAATCCTCATCCCCTTAGCAAGGTTCTCTATGAGCCAGTTTCGCCCAAGCTTAGCAAAAATCATGGATGCGTGAAGCAACTTATCGTTGGTCAATAACCGGAAAAGCAGCTGTTTCTTCCAGCCCAGACCATACCGCTGGACCAACTCCTCCCGCAGATCATTGAAAACCTGATCGTGCCTCACCCCGCTCGGACAATTTACCACACAGGTTTCACAAAGAAGGCATGTCAGGATTATCTCCTTGAAACGTTTCGACAGGAGGATCTTTCCTTCCAAATAATTTTTTACCAACTGAATCCTGCCCCGGGGGTTCGCTGCTTCAATGAGCACATG
>CAKKRN010000138.1 GCA_919902745.1 Syntrophaceae bacterium
GACGCCCAAATCATCGACATCTACGAGGGGGTCCGCGAGGTCCAGAACATGATCATTGGGCGGGAGCTGATCTGATGCTCTATCTGCACGGCATCGGCCATTTTCATCCGGAAAATGTGATCACGAACCGGTTTCTGGAGGACCTTGGGATCGGGACCGACGAGGCCTGGATCCTGGAACGTGTCGGGATCCGCGAGCGGCGGACGGTCCTCTCCCTCGACTATATCCGCCGGACGAAGAACAGCGACCCCCGGGCGGCCCATGAGGCGAGCCTTTACCGGAACGCGCAGACGGGGGCGGCCGCGGCAAGGATGGCCCTTGATCGGGCGGGTCTCGCCCCTTCCGACATCGGCTTTGTGATCTCCGGGGGGAGCGCCCCTGAGTACACCACGCCGGCGGAGGCGGCCACGGTGGCGGCCGAACTGGGTATCGACGCCCCCTGCCTGGACATCAATTCGGCCTGCACCACGTTCGGGATGCAGATCGACCTGCTCGACCGGATGGCGGCGGACCGACTTGCCCCCTTTGTCCTGATCGTCCAGCCGGAGAACCTCACCCGCGTGATCGATTATCAGGATCGCTCCGCGTCCGTCCTGTTCGGCGACGCCAGCACCGCCGCCGTCGTGTCGGCGTCGATCCCGGCGCGGGCGGCCTTTGTGGAAACCCTCTGCGGGACCAACCCCTCGGCCTGGGAGAAGGTGACGATCCCCCCCCCGGGCCATTTCCGCCAGGACGGCCGCGCCGTCCAGGGGTTCGCCATCCGCCGGATGACGGAGTCGCTTCTCGACCTGCTGTCCCTTTCCGCGGTGGGCCCCGCGGTAGGCGGTCGCTTCCGGTTTATCGGGCACCAGGCGAACCTGGGCGCCCTCCGGACCGTCCGCGAACGGTCCGGGATCCCGGAGGAGGAACACTGGTACAACGTGGACGGGTTCGGCAACACGGGCGGCGCGGGAGGGCCTTCCGTGCTGAGCGAACACTGGGAGGAGCTCCGATCCGGCGACCGCGTGGCGATCTGCCTCGCAGGCGCCGGTCTGACATGGGTTCAACTGCTTCTCGCCGTCGAAGAAAACCGGGAGGCGCCATGACCTACGAAGAGTTTCAGAAGAGTTCCCGTTTTGGATTGGAGGAACTCATCGCCTTTGCCTACGGGACCCTGGTGGAAGACCCCCCGGAAGGATTTGCGGCCCGGTTGCCGGCGCCGCCTTTTCTGATGGTGGACCGCATCCTCGAAATCCGTGGGGACGGACGTCAGGGGAGGATCGTCGCGGAACAGGAGATTCGTCTCGACGCCTGGTATTTCCAATGCCACATGCCCGGCGATCCGGTTCAGCCCGGCTGCCTCTCGGTGGACGCCATCTGGCAGCTCCTGGGGTTCTTCTGCGTCTGGCGGGGTGCGCTCGGTTCGGGGCGCGCACTCGGCTGCGGGGAAGTGGTCTTCAGCGGCCAGATCCGCCCCTTCAACCGCTGCGTACGGTACGAGGTTGACGTGCGGCGTTTTACCAACCTCAAGGAATCGGGGGCGAGCATCGTCATCGGCGAGGGGCGGGTATCTGTCGACGGCGAGGAGATCGCCGAGATCCATGGCGCGCGGACGGGCGTTTTTCAGGGGATCGCCTATCCGGACTATCCCCGCCGGTCGGCGAACGCCGTCGGCGGCCGGATGGGGGGGTGAGAAAATGGGTGTAAAAAAGGTGGCGGTGGTGACGGGGGGCGCAACGGGAATCGGGGCGGCCTGCGTTCGGGAGCTGGCGGCGAAGGGTTTTCGCGTGGGGATTCATTACCGATCGAGCGCGGCGGCCGCGCTTTCCCTGCTTGCGGAGATCGGTGACGGATTCCTGCTGCCGGCGGACCTGGCCGACATCGCCCAGATCGATGCGATGGTGGAGACGCTGAAGGGGCAGACGGACCGTTGCGATCTCCTCGTGAACAACGCCGGGATCTCCCTCGACGCCGACATGCAGCGGATGCGGATCGAGCAGTTTGATGCGCAGCGTGCGGTTGTACGCGGCGCCTGGTACCTGACGAAGCGCGTCCTGCGCCAATATATGCTCCGCGCGAACAGCGGCCGGATCGTCAACATATCGAGCGTTGTCGGCCACACGGGGAACGGCGGCCAGATTCCCTACACGATGGAGAAGGCGGCCATGGACGCGCTGACAAAGTCGCTCGCCCGGGAGCTTCACGGGCGCGACATCCTGGTTAATTCCGTCGCTCCCGGATTCATCGCGACGGAGATGACCGCCCGCCTGCCCGAAGAGGTCCGGACGGCGATTCTTGCCGGGATCCCCCTCAATCGGATGGGGCGGCCGGAGGAGGTCGCGGAGGTGGTGGGTTTCCTGGCCACGGCGGGTTCATACATTACCGGTACGGTGATTCATGTGAATGGAGGGATGTATGGAGGCTGACCGTTCGATGCGGGAGCGGGTTCTTGCGCTGGTGCCCCAGCGGTCCCCCTTCCGGTTCATCGAGGAGATCCTGGAATTGGACGAGGAACACATCGTCGGCGTCTACCGGTTCCGCAGCGATGAATATTTCTACCGGGGCCATTTCCCGGGCCTTCCCGTCACGCCGGGGGTTATCCTCATCGAAACCATGGCCCAGACGGGTGTCGTGGCCTTCGGTCTTTACCTGAATCTGCTTCGGGGGAAGGGGGAAAGGCCGATCGAGGATCCCGTTACGTTGTTTACACTTGCGGAACAGGTGGAGTTCAGCGGTGTGGTCCGCCCCGGCGAGCTCGTTCGGGTTGCGGGGCGGAAGGTTTATTTCCGCGGAAATCAGCTCAAGGTCGACTGCGTTATGACGCGATCGGACGGCGATGAGGTCTGCTCAGGCACCCTTGCGGGGAAAGGGGTTCCACGGGATAAATTCACCGGAGAGAAGGGACGGGGCCACGCGCCGCTCGTTGAGAATGGGTCGCTTCAGGAGGAAGGGTTATGAAACGCAGGGTGGTCGTTACGGGGATGGGGGTGGTGGCGCCAAACGGCCATGGACTGGATCGATTCGCAGAGGCCCTTCGGGCAGGGCGTTCGGGCATCCGTCATATTCCGGAATTGGCGCAATTGAACTTCGCCTGCCAGGTCGGGGGTATTCCGGAGGGATTCGATGCGATCCGGAAACGCTATTTCGATCACGAGAAGCTCCTGTCGATCAACGACAACATCGGCTACGCCTCTGTGGCTGCCGTGGACGCCTGGACCGATGCGGGTTTCGCCATGCCCGAGGCCGAAGACGACCGTGTGGATTGGGAAACCGGGGTGATCGCCGGTTCGGGGATCGGCGGAATGGACACGATCGCCCGGACGCTGGTCCCGATGGTTAACGAAGGAAAGGTCCGGCGGATGGGGAGCCGGATCGTCGAGCAGGTGATGAACAGCGGGACCAGTGCGCGGATCGCGGGGCTGCTGGCCCTGGGAAACCAGGTGACTTCGAATTCCTCGGCGTGCAGCACGGGAAACGAGGCGGTCATTGAGGCGGTGGCGCGCATCCGGCTCGGACTGGCCACCCGGATGCTGGCGGGCGGCTCGGAGGGGGCCTCACCTTACATCTGGGCCGGTTTTGATGCGATGCGGGTGATCTGCCGGAAGTTCAACGACCGGCCGGAAGAGGCCTCCCGGCCGATGAGCGCAAGCGCCGCCGGTTTTGTCCCCGGCGCGGGCGGGGCGTTCCTGCTGTTAGAGGAGTTGGAATCGGCCCTGACGCGGGGGGTGCGGATCTACGCCGAGGTGCTGGGCGGGATGGTTAACTGCGGCGGCCACCGGATGGGGGGCACCATCACCGCGCCGAACCCGGAGGGGGTGAGGCGGTGTGTCCGCGGGGCCCTGGCCGACGCGGGGATTTCGCCTCGCGAGATCGACGCGATCAACGGCCATCTGACGGCAACCTACGCCGATCCGGTGGAGGTGAAAAACTGGTCAGCCGCCCTGGAACGGGGTCCGGAAGATTTCCCCTGGATCAACTCGACCAAGTCGATGATCGGACACTGCCTGGGGGCGGCCGGCGCAATCGAGTGCGTGGCAGTCGTTCTGCAGCTCCGAGACGGATTTGTACATCCGTCGCTGAACTGCGAGGATCTCCATCCGGAGATCGCCCCCTACGAGGGGAAGATCCCGCATTCGGCCGTGGCATGTCCGGATCTCAAAGTCGTGGCCAAGGCCGGCTTCGGCTTCGGCGATGTGAACAGTTGTCTGATTTTCAGAAAATGGGAACAATGAACGGGACTTTTTCAAGCAAACGAAAGCAAGGAGGAAAGACAATGAGCGTAGAACAGATTACACAGAAGATCATCGACATCCTGCGGGGATACGTCAAGGATTCGGCCCTGCTGGAGAAGGCGACGCAGGAAACCCACATCCTCAAAGATCTGAAGGTCAATTCAGCGAGGCTTGTGGACATCATCATCAAGTGCGAGGACGTGTTCGGGACCTCCATCGACGATGACGAGGCCGACCGGATTGCGACGATCGGGGATGCCGTGCTGCTGATCCAGCAGAAGGCGGCGTAAAGCCGGCCATGGAAAGGCGGGATCGTCTTCTCCTCGGTTTGCAGTACGTTCTGGGACGAATCGCCGTCGTTTTGACGGCGCCGCTCTGCTTCCTCTTCGTTCGCCTGATGGGCTATCGCATCCGCGACCTCAAGCGGATCCGGAGTGAAGTCAAGCGCCTGTACCGGGCGTACGATGGGCCTTGGATTGTCTGTCCGAACCACCTGACCATGATTGATTCGTTCGTGATCAGCTATGGGATGGTTTCCCTTGCGGACCATATCCTCCATTTCCGGCGGGTCCTCTGGAACCTGCCGGAGCGGAAGAATTTTCAGCGGAACCCCTTCCTCGTCTTGCTGTGCTATCTGGCCAAGTGTCTGCCCGTCGACCGGGGCGGGAGCCGCGAAGGGCTCCAGCGGCTCCTCGAAAAGTGCTGCCGGGTTCTCGATTGGGGGCAGGGGCTGTTGGTTTTTCCGGAAGGGGGGAGGTCGCGGACGGCGCGGATAAACCAGGAGAACTTCTCCTATGGTGTCGGCCGCTTTCTCAATGAGAAAAGCCGCTGCCGGGTGATGCTCATCTATTTCCGGGGCGACGGTCAGGAGAGATACGGGACGATGCCCCGTTTCGGAGAGCGCTTCACGATGACCGTGGAGGTGTTCGATCCCGGCGTTGTGGACGTCGGTGGATTGAGACGCCAGCGCGAGTATGCGCGGCGGATCATAGAGCGGCTGGCCGGCATGGAGGATGAATACTTTGCCGGGCGTGGGTAACGATGTCGTCGATCTGAAAGATCCGGAAAATATCGGGAAAAGCAGGGATGATCGGTTCCTCGGCCGCGTCTTCACCGCCGGGGAGCGGGCGCTGATCGCCTCGGTCCCGTCTCCCGATACGCTCCTCTGGTCGCTTTGGGCGGCAAAAGAGGCGGCCTACAAGGCCGTCAGCAGCGCTGATCCGGCGGTCTGTTCGATTCCCCATCGATACCGGGTGGTCCTTGAGGCGGAGGATGCGACGCGAAAGATCGTCCGCCTGGCCGGGAAAGTGATCACCCCTCGGGGAGAACTCGTTCTCGAAGTAGCCGTGTCGGCGGACTGGGTTCATGCGCTGGCGGCCGGAGCGGAGGAAGCGCTCAAAAGACTCTGCCGGCGCGTCAAGCGGCTGGAAGGGGGGAAGGGCGCCGTAAATCCCTCGGCCTTCGTCCGGGGGGCGCTCCTCCGGGAGATCGCGCGCCGTCTCGATTGTCCTGTCGGCGATCTGTCCATCGTCAAAAACCCCGACGGCCTCGGCGCTCCCCGCGTCCTTTTCCGCGGAGAGCTGCTTGCCGCAGAGGTCAGCCTCAGCCACGATGGCCGCTTTGCGGCCTTCGCTTTCGATCCCGCTACCCTCATTCCCGCTGACTGCACCGGATGAAACGAAAATCCCCGCGGACGGAATCGGCGGCCTCAGCCGATGCCGATAATCATATTCCGGTTTCCTTTCTTCGGGTGGTTGGAACTTTATATGTTTATTTGCCGCGGTAATAAGTACGGTGTCTTCAGAGATCCACCCACCACATTTCTATGTTTTGCTGAATATAAAGCTGACCATCATCAAGACCGTAGGCCAAAAGATTGTGCTGTCCGATACGATTGACATAACAGCAGCCATTGTCAATATTGATTTTGTTTGTTTGCAATCCTGCTTGAATCTGTTCTATCGGTAAAGGCGTATGTCCGCAGAGAACCGGCTTTTTGCCATGATATGGCTTCCCTCTGCCCCAAAGCATGGAGTCGATACCCGCCTTGCCAAAAGGATCGGGAAGTGAAAAGTCAAACTCAGCGTGGACTAAGAAGAAGTCATCCAGTTCAAGGAATACCGGGAGGTCCCTAAGAAATGCCAGATATGGTTTTGTGTCGATACCTGCAAAACTTTTCAATGTTGCCTGACCACCGTTTTCCATCCAGATATTAATATTTGCATCACATAGGACAGGATCATCCACCTTGACGGACGCCCTGAGCCACATATCCTCATGGTTTCCCATCAGTGCTGCAACTTTGCAGCCCAGGTTCATGATCGTATCAAGAACGCCTTTGCTGTCAGGACCCCGATCAATATAATCCCCAAGCAGGTAAAGGTGGTCCGATCCCTTGATCTGCAATTTCTCTATCAAGGCATGAAACGTTTTACAGCAACCATGAATATCGGCAATGGCGTAGCGCATCAATCAATTCTGCACATCAAAACGATAGCTGAAGTTCATTCTGCACTCCTGGATAATGTAAGTGGTGTGAAAATAACCTCCATCTTCATCCTGTATCCGTCGGCCTAAATCCTCACAGAATCCGGACATCGGATCGCTAT
>CAKKRN010000139.1 GCA_919902745.1 Syntrophaceae bacterium
CTAATGGATTTCGCCCCTTCTGTCAAGGGGTATTTTTGCTCGCCTGTTCCTTCAGCCTATCGATTTCTTCGCGGTACTGCTCCGCCTGGGCCTTGACCCGTTCGATCTCCTCCCGGGTCTTCTCCAATTTTTCCTCCTGCTTGTGCCTTTCCTCTCTCATGCGGTCCTCCATCGCGTCCAGACCGATATAGACCGCAAGGATTCCGGCCAGGATCAGCATGATCGGGACGCCGCCCTTCAAGATGATCATGAAGTCGCTCCACCACAGAGAAAAACCGATCACACCGAGGATAACCGATACAATGCCGCTGATAAGCAAGGACATCGCCAAACCTCCTGACATCCCGGGTATTCCGGGTGACGCCCCGGAAAACCCGTCTTTGGGGGAAAAGTTCATTTGTCCGGGAATCTTCTATCATGGAAAGGGCGGCTTGGCAAGATGAAAGTATGCTGCGGGAATTCCCGAAAAAAATGCTTGATTAATGGCACTTCCCAAACTATGATTCCCAACCCGCCGCTATGTTTCTGCGCGAAGGCGCCGGCGGTCGAAAATGAATCAATCAGCGGAGAAGGTCATGACGGAACCGGATTTTAAAAAAGGGGAGGGACTGGCGCCGGTCTTGGTCCAGGACCATGAGACCGGGGAGGTGCTCATGCTGGCCTACATGAACCGCGAGGCCTGGATGAAAACCCTCGAAACGGGCAAGGCCCACTACTGGAGCCGTTCCCGGCAGAGTCTATGGCTGAAAGGGGAGACCTCCGGTCATCTCCAGCTTGTCCGCGAGGTCCGGCTGGATTGCGATGAGGACGCCATTTTGCTGAAGGTCGAACAGTTGGGCGGCGCGGCCTGTCACACCGGATACCGGTCCTGTTTTTACAGAAAGTGGGCGGATGGAGACTTTGTCACCGTCGGGAAAAGGGTTTTTGATCCAAAAGAGGTGTATCGATGACGGCTGTTGAAACTTATTGCGAGAGCGTACGATGAACAAATTGAAATTGGGGATTCCGAAGGGGAGTCTGGAAGCCAATACGGTGGACCTGTTCAAGCGGGCGGGCTGGCGTATCACGTATGACAGCCGGAGTTACTTTCCCGACATCGACGACGAGGAGCTTTCCTGCACCCTGGTCCGCGCCCAGGAGATGTCCCGCTACGTGGCGGACGGCACGCTCGATTTGGGTCTGACCGGCCAGGACTGGATCACCGAGAACGAATCGGATGTAGTGGCCGTTCAGGACCTGATCTACTCCAAGACCTCGACGCGGCAGGCGAGGTGGGTGCTCGTCGTCCGGGAGGACTCGCCCATCCGTTCGATTGAGGACATGGAAGGCAAGCATGTGTCAACGGAGTTGGTCAGCTTCACGAAGCGCTACTTTGCAGAGCGGAATATCAAGGTCCAGGTCGAGTTCTCCTGGGGGGCGACGGAGGCCAAGGTGGTCGAGGGGCTTGTGGACGCGATCGTGGAGGTCACGGAGACGGGA
The DNA here is from genome assembly GCA_919902745.1 of Syntrophaceae bacterium. GTDB lineage: Bacteria > Desulfobacterota > Syntrophia > Syntrophales > UBA5619 > UBA5619. Next base: position 1,480 of record CAKKRN010000139.1, read on the forward strand.
AATACCATCCGGGCCAACAAGCTCAAGATCATCCACGAACTGATGAGGACCAACACACAGCTCATCGCGAACCGGGAGGCCTGGGCAGACCCCTGGAAGAGACAGAAGATAGAGCAGATCCGTCTGCTGCTCAAAGGGTCCCTCGAGGCGATGGGGAAGGTTGGGTTGAAGATGAACGTTTCCCGGGAGAATCTCGGCCGGGTGGTGATCCTTCTTCCCTCCCTGAAGGCGCCGACGATCTCCGGCCTCTACTCCGATGACTGGCTTGCCGTGGAGACCATCGTCAGCGGCAACGTCGTCCGGGATCTCATTCCTCTGATAAAGGAAGCGGGCGCCGAGGGGATCATCGAGTACCCGTTGAACAAGGTGATCTGAGAGCCTGTTGAAAAAGGCTCTGTTACAGGCTGTTCAAAAATGTCCAGATGCAAGGCCCCCGAAATCCTGAGCCGTGAGGC